>JAJXYM010000037.1 GCA_021780585.1 Deltaproteobacteria bacterium | reverse complement strand
GGTGGCCCGCACGATCACTGCGAGACCGCGCGGCGGCGCTCCGGTCCCTCACGCCGGGCGCCGATTCCCGTCGGCGTGGCGGGCTCGCGGCGCGGCGGATGGCGGCGCGCGTTGAAGGCGTGAATCCGCCGCAGCATCGCGTCCATGTATGTATAAACAACCGGCGTGATGTACAGCGTGAGCAGCTGCGAGAAAACCAGTCCGCCCACCACCGCGATTCCGAGGGGACGGCGCGCGTCGGCGCCGCTGCCCGAGCCGATCGCGATCGGCAGCGTGCCCATGAACGCCGCCATCGTGGTCATCATGATCGGCCGGAAACGGATAATGCAGCCTTCGAAGATCGCTTCCGCCGCGTTCTTGCCCTGCGTGCGCTGCGCGTCGAGCGCGAAGTCGATCATCATGATGGCGTTTTTCTTGACCAGTCCGACCAGCATGATGACGCCGACGAAGGCGAGCAGATCGAGCTCCATCCCGAACGCCATCAGCGTGATCAGCGCGCCGAAACCCGCCGCCGGCAATCCCGACAGAATCGTTATCGGATGGATGAAGCTTTCGTAGAGGATGCCGAGGACGAGGTAGATGACGAGGATCGCCATCGCCAGCAGCATCCCGAGATTGCCCATCGAATTTTCAAAGGCCTGCGCCGCGCCCGAATAGGCCGCCGTGATCGAGGAGGGGAGGGTGTCCTCGGTGAGGCGTTTGACCTCCGCCAGCGCCTTGCCGAGCGAGACGCCGGGCGCGACGTCGAAGGAAATCGTCACCGACGGAATCTGCCCCGAATGGTTGATCGACAACGGGCCGAGCGTGCGCGTCAGTTTCGCGACCGTGTTGAGCGGCACGAGCTGGCCGGTCGACGATCGCACGTAAATCAAATTAAGCGCCGCCGGATCCTGCTGGTAGCGCGGCTCCAGCTCCATCTCGACCCAATACTCATTGTTGGGCGCGTAGATCGTCGAAATCTGGCGCGATCCGTAGGCGTCGGCGAGGGCGTCCTCGATCGCCTGCGCGGTCAGTCCGAAGGTGTGCGCGCGATCGCGATCGATTTCGACGTTGACCTGCGGATTGCGGATCTGCAGGTCGCTGCTGACGTCGCGGAGATCGGGCAGCGCGCGCAGTTTGTCCTCAAGGATGGTCGCGTACTTGTAGAGATCGCGCGTGTTCGGACTTTGCAGCGTGAACTGATAGGTGCTCTTGGTGAAGCGCGCGCCGATCTGGATCGGCGGCGGATTCTGGATGAAGGTCATCAGGCCCGGAATGGTCGAAAATTCGCCGCGCCAGCGATTGATTATCTGATCGATCGATTCCTTGCGATCGGCGCGCGGCACGAGATGCGCGAACAGGATGCCGGAGTTGAGCGTGCCGCTCGCTCCCGACGCGCCCACGCTCGAAAAGAAGGTCATTACGTCCGGGTCCCGCGCGACCATCCGGTTGAGCGCCTGTTGATGCGCCACCATCGCGTCGTAGGAGATGCCCTGTGCGGCCTCGGTGAAGATCAACACCTGGCCCGCGTCCTCCTCGGGCAGGAAACCCTTGGGAATCACGCGAAAGCCCCAAACGGTTCCGGCGATCGTCAGCATCAGGACGCCGATCGTGGCCCGCCGATGGCGCATCACCCAGGCAAGGCTCGTGCGATAGCCTTCGAGCGCCGCGTCGAAGCCGCGTTCGGTGATCGCGTAGAGCCTTCCGTGGCGTTCTTCCGCCGGCGGCCGCAGGAAGCGGCTGCACAGCATCGGCGTGAGCGTCAGCGAGACGAAGCCCGAGACCAGAATCGCGACGCCGATCGTGACCGCGAACTCGTGCAGCAGGCGGCCGAGAATCCCGCCCATGAACAGCACCGGGATGAACACCGCGGCCAGCGACAGCGTCATCGAGAGGATGGTGAAGGCGATTTCGCCGGAGCCGTCGAGCGCCGCCTGCATCACGCCCTTGCCCATCTCGAGATGGCGCACGACGTTTTCGAGCATCACGATCGCGTCATCGACGACGAAGCCGACCGAGAGCGTGATCGCGAGCAGCGAGAGATTGTCGAGGCTGTAGCCGAGCAGCGCCATCACGCCGAACGTCGCCACGATCGACATCGGTAGCGCGAGGCTGGGGATGATCGTCGCCGAAAGATTGCGCAGGAACAGGAAGATGACCATCACCACCAGGAAGACGGTCAGCAGCAGCGTGAATTGAACGTCGTTGACCGACTGGCGGATACTCTGGGAGCGGTCGTAGAGAATGGTCAGGCTGATCGCGGCGGGCAGTTCGGCGCGGAACGACGGCAAAATCTTGCGGATATTGTCGACCACCTCGACCGTGTTGGTGCCGGGCTGCCGTTCGATCGCGAGCACCACCGCGCGCTGTCCGCGCACCCATCCGGCGACCTTGTCGTCCTGCACGCTGTCGAGCACGCGGCCGAGGTCCCTGAGCCGGACCGGCGAGCCGTCGCGATAGGCGACGATCAGCGGCCGGTAGGCCGCCGCGTCGGTCAACTGGCCGTTGGCCTGCACCGTGAACGCCTGATTCGCGCCGTAGAGCGTGCCGGTCGGCAGATCGACATTGGCGTTGGCGATCGCGTCGGCGACCTCGTTGATTCCGATACCGTGAACGGCGAGCGCCTCGGGATTCAATTGGACGCGAACGGCGTATTTTTCCGAGCCGTAGACTTCGACCTGCGCCACGCCGCTGATCATCGAGATCCGTTCGGCGAGATAGGTCTCGGCGTATTCGTCGACCTCGGATAGCGGCAGGGTCGACGAACTCAGGCCCATGTAGATAATCGCCTTGTCGGCGGGGTTGACCTTCTGGTACGACGGCGGCGACGGCATCCCCTGCGGCAGTTGCGATTGGGCCGCGGCGATCTTCGACTGCACGTCCTGGGCGGCGGCGTCGATATCGCGCGAAAGATCGAACTGCAGCGTGATGCTGCTGGCGCCCTGGGTGTTGGTCGAACTCATCTCGGCCAATCCCGCGATCGTCGAGAACTGGCGCTCCAGCGGCGTCGCCACCGACGACGCCATCGTGTCGGGACTCGCGCCGGGCAGCGCGGCGGTGACCAGGATCGTCGGGAAATCGACGTTGGGCAGATCGCTCACCGGCAGCATGCGGTAGGCCGCGAGTCCGAAAATGACGATCGCCAGCGACACCAGGGTCGTCATCACCGGGCGACGGATGAATAGCTCGGCGAGATTCATTGCGCCGCGCCGCCCGCGTCCAGCGAACGCTTGATTCTGACTTTGGCGCCCGGCATCAGCCGGATCTGCCCGTCGATTACGACGGTTTCGCCGCCGTCGAGTCCGCGCTCGATGATGGTGTCGTCGCCGATCGCGGGACCGGTCACGACCGGCCGCGGGGTCGCCTTCAGATCCGGACCGACGACATAGACGAACTCGCCCTGCTGGCCGGTCTGGAGCGCCTGCGTCGGCGCGAGCACCGCGTCAGGAATTTCGCGCAGGGTGAGGGTGGCGTTGACGAACTGGCCCGGCCACAACCGGCGATTCTCGTTCTGGAACAGCCCCTTGAGCGTGATCGTGCCGGTGGTTTTGTCGACCGAATTATCGATGAAGGCGAGCAGTCCGTGCTCGGCCGACGCTTGCGCGCCGGGGATCTCGGCGTCGACTTCCAGCTGTCGCGTCTCGCGCGCGGCCCGGACTTCGGCGAGGTCGCTCTCCGGGATCGAAAAATCGACGTAGATCGGCCGCACCTGATCGATCGTCACCATCGGCGTATCGCTATCCGCCTTGATCAGATCGCCGACATGATTTTGCAGGCTGCCGGTGCGTCCGTCGATCGGCGAGCGGATCTCGGTGTATTGCAGATTCAGCCGCGCGGTTTCCACCGCCGCGTTATCGGCGGCGACGGCGGCGGCGAGGCTGGCGGAATTCGCGTACGCCTGATCGAACTGCTGGCGCGAGCCGACGCCCTCCTTGAGCAGGAACTCATAGCGTTGTTCGTCGGCGCGCGCCTGGGTGGCGTTGGCCTGATCGCGCGCGAGATTCGCCTGGACCTGGCGCAGCGCCGCCGCATAGGGCCGCGGATCGATCGTGAACAACCGCTGGCCGGTGCGGACGTAGTCGCCCTCCTTGAAATGAATCGCCACCAGATTGCCCTCAACCCGCGCCTTGATCGCGATCGAAGAGAACGCTTCGACCGTGCCGATCTCCTTGATCTGCATCGGCACTGTCCGGCGCACCGCCTTGGCGACCAGCACGGGCGCCGGCGGCATCCCGGCCGGACCACTGGCCGCTTTCCCGCCGCATCCGGCGAGCACGGCGATCATGACGATCGCCGCCGGGACGCGGAATCGACGCGACGGCCGTGCCGACCGACGCGAACCGCCGACGCTTCCGGCCCGGTTCACGCCGCTTCCCGCCGCGAATTCACGGGTTTATCCAGGCGTTCTCGATCCGCCGTCGTTTCATTGTCCGGTCCTCTGTATCCGAACGCCAGCGCCCCCATAGTTGTCCCGAATGGCATTAGCATTCTTTTCATGACATGGCGCCCGCACTTCATCGAGTGCGCGGGCGACAGACCCTAGAATAGCACGCGCCGCCGACAACGGTTGACGGCGTTTGCGCATATTGGAGCGGGCCGCGCGAACATACTGCGAATGCGGGAGGGAACGGCGGCCGTTGGCGGAGAAATCGACTCGCAATAAGTGCGGATGCGGGGCATGCTGAACGCGAAGCCCCGCAATGTAAAGCGGTATCACGCATAAGGGACATCACGCATATGGGAGAGACGCTTTCGCTGGCCGCGGCCGACGGCCAGCGCTTTAACGCCTATCTGGCGAAACCCGAGTCCGGAAGCGGTCCGGGGGTGCTCGTCCTGCAGGAGATTTTCGGCGTCAACAGCCATATTCGCGCGGTCTGCGATCGCTATGCGGAAGAGGGCTACTTCGCGCTCGCGCCGGACATCTTTTGGCGGCTCGAGCCGGGCGTGCAACTCGGCTACGGCGACGCCGACCGCACGCACGGAATCGCCTTG
>JAJXYM010000427.1 GCA_021780585.1 Deltaproteobacteria bacterium | reverse complement strand
AGCACCGCCGTGGAGAAATAGGGGGCGCAAAGCAGCGCGCGCCCAAGCTCCTCCATAACGATGCAAAGCTCGACCATGCCAAACCCGGCGCCGCCATATTGCTCCGGTATATGGATGCCGGGCAGCGCCAGATCCGCGCTCATCTGGCGCCACACCGCCGGATCGTAACCCTCGGCAGTGGCCATGAGGCGTCGAACCTCGGTCGTCGGAGATTTATCGTTCAAAAATCTTCGGATTGCGGAGCGGAACTGCTCCTGCTCGTCGGTGAATGCGAACTGGATGCGGCGCTTGGGCTCAACTCTCGATTCGTCTGCTGTGTTCATCGCTCTTCAAACGCGTTCGGCGGCCGGCTTTGGATATGGTTCTATTGCCACGAACAGGCGGGTTGCGGCAATCGGCATGGCGGCAAGTCCGCTTGCGTTTCGTGGACGTCGCGATCAAAGGCCGCTCGAGGCGTCTTTCGCCTGAGCGTGCGAACGGAGCCAATAATTTTTAGCGAGCGGGGCGTGAACCGCCCCCGAGACTCGCGGCCCGCTACGGATAAAATCGCCGATTCCACGACAATTCAGCCAGTTTTGGCAATTCTGACGCAGACGAGCCAGGTCCCAAATCGGCCGCCTGAGACCCTCAGAAATCACACCAGCCGGACCCGCTCCGGTCGACGAAAACGTCACCGCGAAAACGCTAAAGCAAAGTTTGAAAGCGATAACAGGAGCGGCGCCACGCGACAGCCAGCGCCGTCACCGATATATTGATGAACGGCCGATCAGCGTCTCGACAGAAACATGGAGCGCCAAAGGCTTGTTAGCGCCCACAGTTTGACTCGATATTCCGGTTGGATGGCAATCACGCCGGCGGCCGCCGAGTCCGATATGACCACCGAACACCGCGTTGAGCTCAGCCCCCATGCGTCGCCCCGCCCTGAGACGGTGCGCGCGATTCAGGCGCTCGTGCGCCGAGCGGTGAACGGCAAACTCCAGATGACCTTCCGCCTTGACGGAGATATTCCCCGGATCCACGTCCCTTCGCTGGGCGTGCCGCGCTTCGCCCCACAGCTTTGGCGGCACACCTGCTTCGAAGCCTTCATCGCGGTCGAAGGGCAACCCGCGTACCATGAATTCAACTTCGCCCCGTCAGGGGAATGGGCCGTCTACGCCTTCCGCGGCTATCGCGACGGCGGTCCCCTCGCGCACGAAATGATGCGCCCGCATATCGGCGTGCGCTCTACCGGCGGTCGGCTTGAGCTCGACGCCCGGGTCCGGCTCGATCGCCTGTCCGCGAGACACTCGCGCGCTTCCCTCCGTATCGGGCTTTCGGCGGTTATCGAGGCGAGCGATGGGCTCTCGTACTGGGCGCTTCGCCATCCGGCCGCCAGGCCGGATTTTCATGACGCCGATGGATTCACCCTGCTGCTTGAGCCGCCCGGCGCCGAGGCGTAGATCTCGACCGTCGTGAAGTCCGGCATCGACTATGAGCCACGCACAACCACGAGCTCTCAGCCGGCGGCGCGTGGAGCGGGCTTTATCACAAGCGAAGCATGACTGTTCCGCCGGAAGCCGAGTTGACCTTCTCTCTCGCCACTTCCTTGGACTTCCCTACAAACCAAATCCGCTGATTGGATCGGCCGATACAGCCGAAGTGTTCACGGCGTCCCTCGATGGATTCGACTGCGTCACGTACATCGAAACAATTCTGGCGCTCGCCCGCGCTGCAAACGCTGATGACTTCATCGAATGGCTGCGAAAGATTCGGTATGAACAAGGCCGCATCCAATGGGAACGGCGGAATCACTATATGACGGTCTGGATTCGCAACAATGTGCGCGAAGGGATAATCAGGCCGGTTTCAGCGCCGGCTGTCCCGACCGTCAGCAGGGAGCGCGTTCTGAATGTTGTGCCCGGTCTCGCCGCGCGGCTGACCCGCCTCAAATGTGTACCCAAGGCGGCGGCGCCACGGCTCGAACCGCATTTGCGAAGCGGCGATCTGATTTTTTTCGCCTCCACACGCAAGAATCTCGATGTGTTTCATGCTGGAATCATCACGCGCGATAGCGAAAGAGTCCTTATGCGTCACGCGTCGCGCAGCGAGGGCTTGGTCGTGGAGCAGGAATTGGGCGGGTTTCTCAAGGCAAATCGGATGACTGGCGTCATTGTCGCGCGGCCGCGGGATGGCGGGAAGCGCCGGGTTGAATCGTGAAAATCGTCTATCCAGAGGACTACTCATCCGCAAGTATTCAGGGACTCCTCGACGCGGCCGGGTCGGAAGTCATCTTTCTCGGCGATCCGCGCGTGAAAATCGAGGCCGGACCGCGCATGTTCGATCGGATGGGGCAGGTAGTCCGCGAAGCCGGCGGCGGTTGGGTTTATGCCGACGCGACGGATCATCCCCGTATCGACTATCAAAGCGGGAGCATCCGCGACGGATTCGATTTTGGGCCGGTTGTTGGCGTGTCGGTTCGGGCTGCGCGTCAGGCGGGAATCGACAAAGGCTGGAAATGGGGTGGACTATACGACCTGCGGTTGAGGATCTCGGAAAAGCACGCCGTCGTGCGAATTCCCGAACCGTTGTACCGCGCATCGATGATTGATGGGCGGCCGACGGGTGAAAAGCAGTTCGATTATGTGGATCCGCGCAATCGCGATTACCAGAACGAAATGGAGCGCGTCGCGACGGCGCATCTCAAACGAATCGGCGCCTGGTTGCCGCCGCACTTCAAGAAAGTTCCGGCCGCGGCGGAAACATTTCCGGTAAAAGCCAGCGTCATCATCCCGGTTCGGAATCGCGAGCGGACCATTCTCGACGCCGTTCAAAGCGCCCTCGCCCAGAATGCCGATTTCGCATTCAATGTGATCGTCGTCGATAACCACTCGACGGATCGGACGACGGAAATCCTGCGCGGTATTGGCGACTCGCGTTTCAAACACGTCGTTCCCGAGCGCCGGGAGCTCGGAATCGGCGGGTGCTGGAACGAGGCGATTTACTCGGCCGACTGCGGACAATACGCCGTCCAGCTTGATTCCGACGACCTGTACGTCAATGAGGGCGTCCTTCGCCGAATGGTTGCGGAACTTGAAGCTGGACCTTATGCGATGGCGATAGGCTCGTATACGATGGTCGATTTTTCGTTGCGGGAGATTCCGCCCGGTCTAATCGACCATCGCGAGTGGAGCCGCGAGAATGGAAGAAACAACGCGCTCCGCATCAATGGCCTTGGCGCGCCGCGCGCGTTCAATACTTCGGTTCTGCGCCGTATCGGATTTCCGAATGTCAGCTATGGCGAGGATTACGCGGTAGCGTTGCGCGTCAGTCGCGACTACGAAATCGCCCGTGTTTACGAGTCCGTCTATCTTTGCCGCCGTTGGGAAGGCAACAGCGACAGCGCCCTGCCGCGCGCCGTTGCGAATCGCTACGATCTGTACAAGGACTGGCTCCGAACTATCGAGATTCAGGCTCGGATGCGGGGATGATCCGCGAAATAGAAGAGCTGTTCAAACGACAGGCGCGCGCATGGCCGCGGCTCGCGAAAGGCGTCGAAGGCCTCGCGCGGGCGAAAACACGGCGGGTGCGGATCGACTGGTTCGACGTCTTTATCCGTCACATTCCCCATCGCGTTGGCAGCACAACGGCGCCGGTCGACCCCGAGTCGATTGCGAAACGCCCCTGCTTCCTGTGTTCGGCTAATCTGCCGCCGGAGGAGGAAGGCGCGCGGTTTGATCAGGACTTCACGATCTACTGCAATCCGTTTCCAATCGTGGATCGTCACCTCACGATCGTCCACCGGGAACACGGCTCGCAGCGCATCGCGAACCAGTTCGGAAATATGCTCGACCTTGCCGCGGCCCTGCCCGGGTATTTCGTTATTTATAACGGTCCGGAATGCGGCGCGTCCGCACCGGACCATATGCACTTTCAGGCGGGTTCGCGGGAATTGCTTCCGATAGAAAAGGATACCGCCGGACTGTCCGGCGTCACCGTGCCGAACTACGGAAGAAATGTGTTCCTGCTGCGTGGACGGGATCGAGCCGCTTTGATCGATCGAATGGATCGCGCCATCGATTTGCTTGCGGAAACGGCCGGCAAACGAGCGGAACCGTTGGTCAACATCGCTGTCTTTCATGAGCGCGGAGAGTGGGTCGCGTATCTGTTTCCGCGCGGAAAGCATCGGCCACGGGTCTTTCATACCGGCGAACTGACGGTGAGTCCCGCGGCGATTGATTTGTGCGGAATACTTGTGGCGCCGCTGGCGCGGGATTTCGAACGAATCAGCGGCGACGACATCGCCGCAATTTTTCGCGAGGTCACATTGCCCGACGATCAGTTTCAGGAAGTCGCCGCGAAGCTGGAGAGTGCGCGTTGAACGTTTCCGTAGGACTGATTGAAGAACGGTCCGCCGTTGAAGTCGAATTGACGGGCGCGTTCACGGATGCTTCCGGCAAGCCGTACGCTTCCGGGCGCCACAGATTCACTTCTGAAGTTTCGCTTGCGCCGTCGGACCCGGCGTCGTGCGCGTTCGCGGTGGACGACGTCACGATCGGAATCGGGTTTCATTGGGAACGCAAGGAGCGCCAGGTATTCCGTGGGGCTTTCCGCCTCGTGAAGCGGAAAGCGGGACTGACGATGATCAATGATGTCTCGCTCGAGGAATACGTCACGAGCGTGATTTCATCCGAGATGAGCGCGTCCTGTCCGCTTGAACTGCTGAAAGCTCACGCGGTGATTTCCCGTAGCTGGCTGTGGTTTCCGAAAGCAAATCCTTCCCCCGCCGGGAGTGCGCGGAGTCAGGCTCTCGATTCTCACGAAATCCTTCGCTGGTACGGCCGCGAAGCGCATCCGGATTTCGATGTGTGCGCCGACGACCACTGCCAGCGCTATCAGGGGATCACGAAAGCGTTCTCTCCGGCCGCGGCCGATGCGGTCCGCGCGACGGCGGGCGAGTTTCTCCGTTACAACGGCGCGATCTGCGACGCGCGGTTTTCCAAGTCCTGCGGCGGACTAACCGAACGCTATGCGACCGCCTGGGAAGACGAGGATATTCCCTATCTTGAGTCTGTGTACGACGGCCCGGCGCAATCCCGCCCTTACAGTCCCGAGGCCTGGATCCGCTCCAATCCGCCAGCTTACTGCAATACGGACGATTCGGAACTCCTCTCACGCGTTCTGCCGGGATTCGATCAGGAGACCCGCGATTTCTATCGCTGGCGGGTCGCGTATACGCCCGCAGGACTCGCCGATCTGATCAGATCGAGGCTTGGCGTGGATCTTGGTCCGATTCGCGACGTGGATGCGCTCGCGCGCGGACCTTCAGGCCGGATCTATCGGCTGAAGATCGCCGGGGAGCGCGACCACGTCGTCATCGGTAAAGAACTGGAAATTCGCCGCGCCTTATCGCCCACGCATCTTTACAGCTCCGCATTCGTAGTCGACAGAGAGTCCGACCGCTTGGTCTTGAGGGGCGCCGGATGGGGGCATGGCGTCGGCCTATGCCAGATCGGCGCGGCCGTCATGGCGAATGCGGGCAAGAATTACTCGGAAATCCTGCGGCATTACTATCGCGGGACCACCGTCAGCGGCTGATGTCTCAGAAGCATTTGGTTCTGGTTGGCGCTTCGTTCGGAGACGCGGGGATTTGAACCCGATCTCAATTCTCGTGGCCCGCGCCCCGATGCCCGTCAGTTCATAAGAGGCGCGTCGTGCGGCGATCACCGCCGTGACGGAGAATCGAACGGAAACCGGGTCGATCGCAACTCCCACAGTCGTCGATTTGGCGGCCGCTATGGGCGGAGAACGCTGGCGAGAAAAGTTCGCGGAACCAGGCGGTTAACCTTGGCTCCCCGGGCCGGATTCGAACCAGCGACCCGACGGTTAACAGCCGTCTGCTCTACCGACTGAGCTACCGGGGAGCGCGCGAGAACAGTCAGAACCCTTATGACTAGCGGTCGCGAACGCCGGAATCAAGCCGTTCACGGCGACGCGCCTCACGAATCGATTCCCGAGGCGTCGCGCCGCGCCTCGTCGTCGAGCATCCGCGCGCCATACCGCACCATCGCGGCGAGTTTCTCCACCCGATCGAGCAGTTCCTTTTGCGCATGTGGCGGCGCGTCGCGCAGAGCCGCGGCGGCGTCCGCGAGATTCTCTTTAAGAATCGCGAGCGCGCGTTCCAGATGCGCATGGGCGGTGGCGCGCCGGCGCGATTGACGGCGCGCCTGCTGGAATTCGTCAAGATGGATAATTTCAGCCATCGCGGGACCGGTTGGCATAATCCTGCGACACGCAGCATACCACGCCAAATCGACGCCGCCGCCATCCGCGACGAACGCGCCCGGGCAAAGCGCCCGCTCAGCGCAGCTTGCGCCCGTCGCGACGTTTGGCGGCCAGCGTCGCCGCGCCATCGCCGGCGACCCATGCGATCTGCCGCGCGACGCCGTTGAGGATTTCGACCTCGCGCGGACGCAGGCCGCCGCGTCCCAGCATCGCGCGCAGCGTATGCATTATATGTCCCGGATTCGCCTCCGGCAGAAAGCCGATCGCGATCAGCGCGCGCTCCATCCGTTGATGCATCGCTTCGACCGTCGCCGCCGGCGCGAATTCCTCGTCGCACCCGACCGGCCGCGGCGCGCCGTCGAGCGCCAGCGCCAGCTCGTAGGCGACGATCGCGACCGCGTGCGCCAGATTCAGCGACGGATAGGCCGGCGCGGAGGGAATCGTGAGCAGCCACTGGCATTGCGCGATTTCGCGATTGGCCAGCCCGTAGTCCTCCGGGCCGAACACGATCGCGACGCGATTGTTCACCGCCAGCGTGGCGATTTCCGGCGCCGTCGCGCGCAGCTCGCGCGCCTCGCCGCGATAGGTTCCCGTGCGCGCGGTCGTGCCGATCGTCAGCGTGCGATCGGCCAGCGCGTCGCTCAGCCGGTCGAAGCATCGCGCCCGCTCGACGATCCCGGCCGCATGCACCGCGCGCCGCGCGGCGGCTGGTGGGTCGTAGCCGCGCGGCGCGACGAGGCGCAACGCGGCGAAGCCCATGTTCATCAGCGCGCGGGCGGCGGCGCCGACGTTCCCGGAGGATTTCGGCGAGACCAGAACGAAGACGAAATTTTCGCGCGCGTCAATTGGCATCATTCATTCGGCAATATGCTATTTTGGGTCGAATCCGGGGTCCCGATCCAGCCGTATCGGCGCGACGGCGGAGGGCGGTGTCGAAGGAGACGCGATTCATGGCTACCGTTGCGGCGCAATCCAACCTGACCGGCGATCGATCCGCCACGTGGGGAGAATTTACCGCGCGCGCTGCGGCGATCGCGCCCGTTATCCGCGAGCATGCCGACGAAGGGGCGCAATTGCGCCGCCTGCCCGACGCGAGCTGGCGCGAATTCGTCCGCACCGGCCTCTATCGCGCGATGCAGCCCGCGCGCTGGGGCGGCGGCGAAGCGCATCCGCGCGAGCTTTACCACGCCGTGCGCGAAGTCGCCCGCGCCGACGGATCGGCGGGATGGGTGCTCGGCGTGCTCGGCGTCCATCCGTGGCAGGCCGCGCTGTTTCCGCGCGAATTCCAGGAGGAATTCTGGGGCGCCGATCCGGCCGCGATCAATTCATCGTCCTACGCCGCGACCGGCAAGGCCGAAAAGTCGCCCGGCGGCTATCGTCTGAGCGGGCGATGGTCGTTTTCGACCGGTTGCGACCATTGCCAATGGGTGGTGCTGGGCGCGGTGCCCGGAACCGTCTCGATCAACGGCCGCGATCTTCCCGAGCTGCGCTCCTTCATGCTGCCGCGCAAGGACTATCGGATCGACGACAACTGGTTCGTCGCCGGGATGGCGGGGACGGGCAGCAAGGACATCGTGGTTGACGGCGCCTTCGTGCCCGAACATCGCACCCAGTCGCATTGGGACTACACCTTCAATCGTCCGCTGCCCGGATGGGAGCTGAATCCCGGAGCGATCTATCGTCTGCCCTTCGCAGTCGTTTTTAATTACACGCTGACCGCGGCGGTGCTGGGCGCGGCGCAGGGGTTCCTCGACCAGTGGATCGACATCAGCCGCACCCGGCGCGCCGGCTATGGCGGCGCGGTCAAGGACGATCCCTTAAGCCAGCATCTGGCGGCCGAGGCGCGGTATACGATCGACGCCGGAATCGCGCTGCTCGACGCCGATTGCGCGGAATTGATGGACGCGGCGCGCCGCGGCGATCCGCTGCCGCTCGCGGACCGCGCCCGCATCCGCCATCACGCCTGCCGCTCGGCGCAATCCGCAATGATGGCGGTGGATCGTCTGTTCGCCGCGAGCAGCGGCCGCGCGATTTTTATCGGTCATCCGCTGCAGCGCCGCTATTTCGACCTCAAGGGGATGCTCGGCCACGCTTATCTGAATCCGGACCCGCCGGCGCTCTCGTTTGGCGCCTTCGCCTTCGGCAACGAAGTGCGTGACATGATGCTGTGATGCGCGGCGCCCACTTTCGCGATTGCCGCAATTACCGCTAGGCTTGGGATAATACGGGCAATCGATGCGATGAAAATCGTTTCCTTCGGCGACGTACATATGGCGACGCGCAATCTGGCGCGGATGGACGCGGCGCTGGGCGACGCCGACCTGGTAATCGTCTCGGGCGATCTGACCAATTTCGGCGGCCCGGCCGAGGCGCGCGTCGTCCTCGACGCGGTCCGCGCCGCGGCGCCCCGGGTGCTCGCCCTCAGCGGCAATCTCGATAAGCCCGAGGTCATCCCGTTCCTCGAAGCGGAAGGCGTCGCGCTGCATGGCCGCGGCGTCGTGATCGACGGCGTCGGCATCTTCGGCTGCGGCGGCTCGAATATCACTCCCTTCAAAACGCCGACCGAGCTCACTGAGGACGAAATCCACGCCACCCTGACGCGCGGTTATGCCGCAGTACGCGGCGTGCGGCCGCTCCTGATGGTTTGTCATACGCCGCCCTATCAGACCAAATGCGATCGGATTGTCGGCGGACGCGCGGTCGGCAGCACGGCGGCGCGCCGCTTTATCGAGGAAGTCAGGCCCGACGTGTGTCTGTCCGGCCATATCCATGAATCGGCCGCGGTCGACGCGATCGGCCCGACCACGATCGTCAACGCTGGTCCCTTCAAGGATGGCGGCTATATCGTCGTGCGCGCCGCCGGAGGCCGGCTGGAGGCGAGCCTGGAGTTCCTTTGACGTGCCGGCGCTCTCGCGCGCGGCGCAATCGGCCGGCGTTTACGCGGGAAAGATCGTGCACGGATGGCCGCTGATCGTGCGCAGTCTGGGCGCTCTGACGCGCCGCTTCGTGTTCGCGCGTTTCAGCCGGCGATGATTTCGCCGCGTCGCGTGTCAGGAGGCGAGCCGGAGCCGGGCCAGCGCGGAATCATCGGGGAGCCGGCGCTGGCGCCGCGGCCGGATTGAGATGAACGGGGGAGGGGAAATTTCGCTTCGATGGATTTACGCAACGCTGTGCGGGTGCGCTTCGATCACGTTTCGATCGCGGTGGAATCGATCGATCGCGGGGTCGAGTTTTTCCAGCGCTATTTTCCAATCGCTCCGCGCCATGACAAACAGATCAGCGAGCAGGCGCAGGGCGGCTTTCTCTGGCGGGACTTCTGGCTCGGCGGCGCCGCCGTCGAATTGATCGAGGAATTGCCCGGCCGCGAAAACTTTATCACCCAATTCATCCGCCGTCACGGCGAAGGATTGCATCATCTGTCCTACGAGGTCGATCGGCTCGCGCCGATGGCCGCGGCGCTGCGGGCCGCCGGCGTCCGGATCGTCGATGAACACGATTTTCCCGACGGCCAGAAAACCTGCTTCATCTCGCCGCGTTCGGCTTTCGGGGTATTGATCCAGCTCTGGCAACCGCTCGACTACGACGCGCCGCGTCCGTTGCCGCCCGGCGACGGACGCGCCCGGTTCGACCACGTCGCAATCGCGGTCAACGAAATTACCGCCGCGATGGAATTTTTCCGCCGCTGGTTTCCCTGCGAAGTGCTCAATTATCCGATCCGCAGCTCCTCGCAAGGCAATTTCACGCTCAGCCATCTCGACGCCGCCGGCTTCAAACTGGAGTTTCTCGGCAGCGTCGGACCGAACACGCCCGACGATTTCGTGCGGCGCTTTATCGAACGCTACGGCCAGGGGATGCATCACGTGACGATCGACGTGCGGGATTTCGACGCGATTCTGGCGAAGCTGCGCGCCGACGGCCTGCGCATCGTCGGCCGCGAAACCAATTGGCGCGGCGAACGTCAATTTTTCATTTCGCCGCAATCCGCGATGGGCGTCTTGATCCAGGTCTGGGACGGCCTTGGCGGTCCCGGCGCCGGGAGCGAATAGACGATGTCGCCGAAAGTGGTGTTTTTCGACGCGGCCGGTACGCTCTTCGACCCGCGCGAGCCGATCGGCGAAAGCTACGCGCGAATCGCGCGGCGCTACGGCGTCGATGCCGACGCCGCCACGGTCGCGGCCGGCTTTCGCCGCGCTTTCCATAACGCCGGCGGCCTCGCCTTCGGTCCCCGTCGCGAATCGGCGGAATTGCGCCGGATGGAGCGCGACTGGTGGCGCGCCGTGGTGCGTGAAACGTTTGCCGGACTCGGTTCGTTCACCGATTTCGACGCCTACTTCGACGAACTGTTCGACCATTTCGGCGACGCCGCAAGCTGGCGCGCCGATCCCGAAGCGGCGCCGTTGCTCGACTCGCTCAAACGCCGCGGCCTCGAACTTGGCCTCATCTCCAATTTCGACTTTCGCGTCTACGCCATCCTCGAGGGCCTCGGCCTCGCCCGCTATTTCGACTCGTTCACGATTTCGTCCGAGGCCGGATGGGCCAAGCCGGCCGCCGCGCTGTTCGCCGCCGCCCTCGCGCGCCATCGTGCGACCCCGGCCGAGGCCGCACACGTCGGCGACGCGCCCCATCTCGACGTCGCCGGCGCCGAAGCCGCCGGCTTCGCCGCCATCCTGATCGACCATCACGCGCCCGCCCGCGTCGCCGTCGCTGGCCGCACCGCGCGGGTCGCCGCCCTCAGCGCGATTCCGGAGGCGCTCGAAAAATTGCCGTTCCCTTGATGGGCATTGCCGGTCTATTCTTGATTGGCGGCGCCATTTGGGGAGGCGCACGAAGCTTTTAACCGTTTGAATGAGGAGCCATGGGGTCAGTCAGCGGATGGCTCCGCGCGGCGCTCGCCTGCGCGATCGTGACCGGGATGATCGCGGCGGGCGCGCCGGCCGCGCGGGCGCAAAGCCTGGGAGAATTAAACCGCAAACTCGACGCGCTCGAACCCGAGGTCGCCGAGGGAGCCACGAATCCCGCGGTCGCCAGCGGCGCGATCAGCGAACTCGACTCCGCCGAGTCCGATTTCGCCAGACTCGCCGACGGCGCCCGCTCCACCAGCCAGTTGCTCGCCGCATACGACCGGTTGGAGGAGATGCTCAACCGGATGTACACCGTCTATCAACGGCGTAAGGACGAGTGTATCGAGCAAATCGATAACGGCGGCAATTGCGACTACGATCAGCCTGAACAGCTCGCTCTGCGCGCGCTCTATCCGCTCTCGTGGCTGCGCTTCGAGGGCGCGTCGCTCTACGCCGACGAGCCGGAAACCGCGCGCCGCCTGCTTAAGGAGTCGATTGACGGCTTCACCGCCAGCACGCTGATCATCGTCAATCCCGAGCTGGTGCGCGAGAACATGCTCGGGCGGGCTTTTGCCGAACGTGAGCTCGGCAAGTATCAGCACGCCGAGTACGCGCGCGCGATCGCGGACTTCAAGAAGATCATGGCCGACGGCTCGTGGACCCGCCAATACCGTCCGGCGGAACAGGGACTCGCCACCACCTACGCCGCGATGGGCAAGCTGGATCAGGCGCAGGGAATGACGGCGCGGCTCGCCGAAGGGGCCACCGGCCAGCAGCGGCGCGGCCTCGAGATGCTGCGGTTGCGCGAGATGTTCAAGCAGGAGCAAGCCGCCGCCGATCCGGCCAAACGCGCCGATCTGCGCCGTCAAATCGTGGCATTCGCGCGCGACCGCCAGGACGACAAGGACGACTGGGCGGTGGTGGTCGCGACCGCGGCCGACAGCCTGCGCGATCCGGCCGGGGAGTTCGGCGACTCCGCCGATCCGTTCCAGAACTGGCTGCTCGCCAATATACTATATTACAAGCATCAGCCGCTGCCGGCCGCCAATTACTACTGGGCGGCGGCGCGCAGCGGCAAATATCCCAAGGCCTGGAAATACGCCGCTGATCTTTATTACGCGGGCGGCCGGGTCGACATGGTCGAAAAGGTCGCGACAGAGATCGCGCGCCAGCCCGGCAATCCCGACGCCCAATGGGCCTCCTATATCCTTTACAAGATTCCACGCCTCCAATGGGAACGCGGCGGGATGCGCGACGCGCGGCTGGAAAAGCAATGGCTCGCCGCCGCGCAGGACTATCTCATTCATTTTCCGCGCGGGAAATACGCCTTCGAGCCGCGCTTGCGCCTCGGCGAATACTATCAGCATCGCGGCGACTATGCGGAAGCCGCGAATCAGTATAGCCAGGTTTCGGGAAATCCCGACTATGACTACACCGCGCGCTTCAACGCCGCCGAATGTTATTATCGGGCGCTGACCGCGCTGGACAAGGCGGCTCCGGCCGCGAACGGTCAGCCCGCGCCGAAGGGCGCGCCGTCGTCCGCGGCGGAACGGTCCGTGACGCGCCAGAAGGCGATCGCGGCGCTCGCCAGCGCGATCAAGCTCGAGCCCGACGCTGAACGCGCGGCTCCCGCCGCGCAACACAAGGCCCTGCGCGACAGCCGCGGCCGGGCGATCTACATGCTCGCCGCGCTGCTCGAACAGGACCCGAAGGTCGATTACGCCCAGGTCGCGACGCTGCTCGCCAATTACGAATCGCAATATCCCGCGATGGCCGCCAAGTTCGACGAGATCGTCAAATGGCGGCTGGCCGCGCTCGACAGCACTGGCCAGTTCGCCGAGCTCGATCGCGAAGCGGAGGCGCTGGTCGCCCATGACGCGGCCAATCCCGCCCGCAATGACTATATCAAGGAAGTCGGAATGAGTTTCTGGCATGACGCGCTCGCCAGCCGCGCCGCCGGCGACAATCATGGTTATCTGGAGAACGCGAAACTCACCGCGATCACCTATGAGTATTTCGCGCGGATGGCCGGCGAAGGGAATATCCCCGTCAAAGATCTGACCGGCACGCTCTCAGTGCTCGGCCGGGCCTACCTCGCGCTGAACGACGTCGGCAAGGCCAACGCGACCTTCGCGCGGGTGGTCGCCGCCGATCCCGCCTCGCCCGACGCCAACGCCGGCCTTGCGCGGATCGCGCAGTCGCGCAACGACTACAAGGACGCGCTCGATCTCTGGAGCCGGGTCGAGTCGATCGCCGCCGAATCCGACAGCCTCTTCTACGAGGCGAAATATAATATGGCGGAGATTTTCGCCGACGAGGGCAATGTCGCGGGCGCCTGCAACAAGCTTGCCGTCACCCGCGGCGAACATCCGAACCTCGGCTCGCCGCAAATGAAGGACAAGTGGGGCGCTCTGCAACGCAAGCTCTGCGCCAACCGTACGGAAGGCTGACGATGCTGAAAAAAATCCATCACGTGGGCGTGGTCGTGCCGGATCTGGATCAGGCGATGCGCTTCTGGCGCGACCTGCTCGGTCTCCATCTGACGAAAACCCAAACGATCGCCGACCAGGGCGTGAAGGCCGCTCTGCTTCAGGCCGGCGAAACCGAAATCGAATTGCTCGAACCCCTCAGTCCCGACAACGGCGTGGGCAAATTCCTCGCCCGCCGCGGCGGCGGATTGCATCACGTGTGCTTTGAAAGCGACGACGTCGCGCGCGAGCTCGATGCGGCGATCGCCAAAGGCGTCCAGGTGATCGATCGAAAGCCGCGCCCGGGCCTCGCCGGCATGATCTGCTTTCTCCATCCCAAGGCCACACGCGGGGTGCTGGTCGAATACGCACAGCCGTTCGAGGAATAACCGCGCGGCCCAGAGGTCAACCACGATGCCAATTTACGAATTTCATTGCGACGACTGCGACCGATCGTTCGAAACCCTGGTGCGTCCCGGCCATGACGAGGACGCCGAGTGCCCCGCCTGTCATGGCGGGCGGCTGAGCCGCGAGATGTCGGTGTTTGCGTCGGCCCGCGTTTCGGGCGGCGACAGCCCGGCGCTTGGCGCGGCAGCCGGCCCCATGATGCGTGGCGGCGGAGGCTGCTGCGGCGGCGGATGCGGCTGCCGCTGAGTCTGGAGGACTCGATCCGAAATGACGCCGCTGAGGGCGTCGCGAACGAGGCGCAAAACAACGTTTACGTTACGGATGGGCCGCGGCGCGGGATTTTCCGATCAGCGCTAACGCCCGGCAAAACGCGCGCAAGATTCTCGGTCATTACGTTTACAACGGATTCGTAAGTAAATTTTCGCCTTCGGGCACGTTGCTTTATTCCACCGTTATCGGCGGCTCCGGCTACAACAACGGTAGCTGCGACACGCCATCGGCGATCGCTGTCGACGAGAACGGCGACGCCTGTATCGCCGGCACGACCAGGCTGGCGCCCGGCGGCGGTTCGGCGACGGCGAGCCTCGTCAACGTCGCGGCCGGTCAAGGGTTCGCTAGCGGTGACGGACAATTCGGTCGCGCAGTCGGTGAAGCCGTCCGGGGTGGGCCACTAGGCCTCGGGCGTGACGGCGACGGCGACGGCGCATCGCACATTGCGCAGGATTTGATCGACCTTGGGACCGAAGTCGAGGCGGCCATTTGACGGCCGGTACAGCACGCCCATCACGAGCAGGTCGCAGGCGTCGCGGCCGGCGGCGTTGAGGATGACGTTTTCGGGACGGCCGCCGGTTTCGACGCGGGCTTTGATTGCAACGCCGAGCGGTTCGCCGAGTTTGCGGATCTCCTCGGCGATCGGCCCGCCGTTGGCGGCGGGTTCGCGGCGCCGGTAAATATTCCGCATCGAGAATGGCGCCTCGCTGACGTAGAGCGCGGTCATCGCGGCTCCGGTGGCGTGCGCGTACAGCATTGCGAGGTTCGCGCCGAGACGCGAGAAGGGCGCGCCGGTGGTGGGCGCGAGTACGCGGCGCAGCGGAATCGGCGCGCCGGCGTTGCGCACGATCACGACCGGCGCACGGGCTTTAGCGACGATCTCATGCAGGATTTCGCCGCCCAGCGCGTCGTCGCCGCCGCGTTGCGAGGCGCCGGCGAAAATCGCGTCGTAGCCGCGTTCGCTCTCCTTCAGAATCGCTTCGGCGACGGTTTCGGCCACGCCGACGCGATCGATCACATTACGCGCCCCGCTCCGCTCGGCGATCGATCTGAGCACGGCGAGATTTTTCGTAACGTCGTCGTCGGGTAGGCTTGCCGCTCCGGCCGACGCGGCCGCGCTGGCCCGGAAGATCGTGACGCTGGCGTCGGGGTGGTTGCCGAGGACGGCCGCGAGATGGGTGGCAAGTTGCGCATGTGGACCGCCGCCGCTCAGCACCAGCAGCTTCGCGCCGGCCTTGCTGAAAGGCAGGCGGGCGAGCAGCTTTTCCCGCTCCATCCGCTCGGTCTCCGCGGGGCCGGGTTCGAGTCCTACGAGCATCCAGGCCAGCAACGGAGGAGTGATCAACGAGGTGACGATCGCGACCATGATAATGATCGCGTACATCTCCTGGCCGAGTACGCCGAGATTCAATCCGATCAGCCCGACGATGATGCCCATGCCGCCGCGCGCGTCCATCCCGATCGCGACCGCGAGCGATTCCCGCCATCCGAGGCCGTGCAGCCGCGCCCCGGCGACGCATCCGACCAGCTTGCCGGCAATCGCGATCGCGAGCACGGCGCCGGCGATCCAGATTTGATGGATGGCGAAGAAATCGGCCTTGAGGCCGGAGTAACCGAAAAAGACCGGCGCGAAAACCCCGACCGTGGCGGCTTCGAGATCGGTGCGGTCGAGCCGATGGAGCCGCGCCGACCGTCCGATCATCACGCCGGCGATAAAGGCGCCGAAGACCGCGTGAATTCCGATTGCCTGGGTGACGATCGCGCAGACCATCGCGACCCCGACCAGCGCGCTCATCCCGGCATGTTCGGCCATCGCGTGATCGTCCACCCAGCGCATCAGGCGCAGCACCAGCACACCGCCGACGTAGTAGCAGAAGGCTATGAAGATAATGATTGCGAGCACGATCGCGCCGAGCGAGCGCAATTCGATCGCGCCGCGGGTCGCCAGTCCGGCGACGATCGACAGCGCGATCCATCCGAGCGTGTCGTCGATAATCCCCGCGGCGAGGATGGTCATGCCGAGGTCGCGGCGCATCAAATCGAGGTCCATGAGGATTTTGGCGATCACCGGAACCGCCGAAATCGCCATCGCGACCGCCATAAAAAGGCTGAAGAGCAGGCGTTGGTCCGGATGCGCCAGGTAGACGGCCGGCAGCGTCCATCCGAGCGCGAAGCCGGTTAGTCCGGGCACGACGACGCCGAGCGCGGAGATCGGGAGCGCGCCGCGGCCGGACCGTTTGAGCAGGTCGAGATCGGTTTCGAGGCCCGTCATCAGCAACAGCATGATCACGCCGAGCCACGCGACGCCGTCGATCAAATGGTTGACGATTGCGTCGGGCGGGAAGATCAGGCGATGTATCGCTGGGGCAAAATGGCCCAGCAGGGTCGGGCCGAGCAGGATGCCGGCGAGCAGTTCGCCGATCACAGTCGCCTGGCCAAGACGCTTCATCACGTCGGCGAGGGCGCGCGCGGTGACGAAGAGCAGAGTGAACTGGATCAGGAAATGCAAAACCTGGGATTCATTCAAATGACTCATGCAATGTCCGCGGGGAGCGGTGAAAGATGGCGCGAAGGCCGGCCGGCCCCGCGCGATCGACGCTAACCGGCCCCGCGGTCGGGGTCAACGTGGGGCGCCGGACGCGGCGATCGCGGAGGTTGCGGCGGCCGGCGGCGGCGGAGTTATACTCGGCGCATCGATCGACGCCAGGGAGGATTGCGCGATGAGAAAATGGATCCGCATCCCGCTCGCCGAGGGTCAGACGACCCGCCAGGCGCATTGCGATTTACCCGAGGGCGCGTACGAGCGCGAACTCGGCCGCGAGGGATTTTCCGGTCCCGCCACCGACATGCTCCATCGCCATCCCCCGACCGCGTGGACGAGTTGGGAGGGGCCGCTTCGGCCGCGCGCGTTCGATATGGCGAAGCTCGCGGCGACGGCCGGATCGCCGTGGGGCGCGGCTCCCGTGCTCGGCAACGCGCATATGCGGCTGCGCTTCTGGCGCTGCGCGGCGGCGATGGACCATCTGGCGCGCAACGGCGACGGCGACGAATTGATCTTCGTTCACGAGGGCGCGGGCGCGCTCTTTTGCGATTACGGGCGCATGACGTTTCGCGACGGCGACTATATCGTGCTGCCGCGCGGTACGGCGTGGCGGATCGAGCCGTCGGCCCCGCTTGCGGCGCTGCTGATCGAGGCGACCGGCGACGCCTACCAGCTACCCGAAAAGGGTATCGTCGGCCATCACGCAATATTCGATCCGCACGTGCTCGACACGCCGAAGATCGATCAGGCGTTTCGCGCGCAGCAGACCGAGCAGCCCTGGCGGATCGTGATCAAGAAGCGCGACCGGCTGAGCACGGTCAGCTATCCGTTCAATCCGCTGGACGCGCTCGGATGGCACGGCGACCTCGTGCCGGTGAAGCTGAACTGGCGCGATATCCGGCCGATCGTGAGCGCGCGCTACCATATCCCGCCGTCGGCGCACGTCAACTTTCTCGCCGAGCGCTTCATGGTCGGGACCTTCGCGCCGCGGCCGATCGAATCCGATCCGGGCGCGTTGAAGGTTCCATATTTCCATAATGACGACGATATCGACGAGATCATTTTTCTCCATCGCGGGCAGTTCTTCAGCCGCGACAATTTCGGTCCCGGGATGCTGAGTCTGCATCCGTCGGGCTTTCCGCACGGGCCGCAGCCCAAGGCGTTCGCGATCGGCGCGAAGCGGGCGCGCACGGAAACCGACGAGGTCGCGGTCTATATCGACACGCGCGATCCGGTCGAGGTCGCGGCCGAGGCGGAGACGGTCGAGGATTTGAGCTACGTCGACGCGTGGAAGGTCAAGGGTTGAGCGAGGAGCCGGGAGGCGCGATGAAACTGTACAATTACTGGCGATCGTCGGCGAGCTATCGGGCGCGAATCGCGCTCGCGCTGAAGGGCGTTCCGTACGAATACGTGAGCGTGAATCTGGCGACCGGCGAATCGGCTTCGCCGGCCTATCTCGCGGTGAATCCGCAGGGCGTCGTGCCGACGCTCGAGGACGGCGGCAAGCTGATCACGCAGTCGATCGCGATCTGCGAGTATCTCGACGAAACGCATCCGCGGCCGCCGCTGTTGCCGCGCGATCCGGCGGGGCGCGCGCGCGTGCGGGCGATCGCGCTTGCGGTCGCGTGCGAAATCCATGCGGTGGGAAATCTACGCGTGTCGGGCTATCTGGCCAAGACTTACGGGGCGAGCGAGGCGCAGCGCATGGAATGGATGGCGCACTGGGTCAATGTGGGCTTCGGCGCGATCGAAAAGCTGCTGGCGAATTCGCCCGAGACCGGCCGCTTCTGTCATGGCGACGCGCCGACGCTGGCGGACGTGGTGCTGCTGCCGCAGGTCTACAACGCCCATCGGGTCAAGCTCGAGATGGCGGAGTTCCCGACGATCCTGCGGATCGAGCAGGCCTGCGTCGCTCATCCGGCGTTTATCGCGGCGCGGCCCGAGGCGCAACCTGACGCGCCCCGCTAAGGAAGCTCTGCACAAGTCAGATTGTCATTCTGAACGGAGTCCGCGCAGTGAAGAATCCCGGGATTCTTCGCCGCGCTCAGAATGACCAGAAGAATGCGCCGAATGACGACGAGAGCGGTTGGGTAATGATCGGTCGGGTCAGGCGCGCTCAATCATGTCACGCTGAACGCAGTGAAGGGTTCCGAGCCTTGATACGGAGAGCTCGCGGTTCCGCCGTAACTTCACGATGAAGCGCGCGATCGTCGGATTCCATCGGGACGAAGTTGGCGACTGGGTGGCCGATCTCGCCTGCGGCCATACCCAGCACGTGCGTCATCGGCCGCCGTTCCAGATGCGTCCGTGGGTGACGACCGGGGAGGGCCGGCGAGCGCGTCTCGGCGCTGAACTCGAGTGCAAGCGCTGCGACGAAGCCGCCGCGTAATCGGCGCGAGCCGGGATGCGGACTGCTATCGCGCCCGGCGCGGGCGGCGCGCGATCGCTTCAATCTCGACGCGCGCACGGCGCGGCAGCGCGGCCGCCTGCACCGTCGATCGCGCCGGGTAGGGCGGATTGAAGTGCTCGCCGTAGATTCGGTTGACCACTTCGAAATCGGCGAGATCGACGACGAACACGGTGGTCTTCACGATCGCGTCGAGGCCGAGTCCGGCGGCGTCGAGCACGGCGCGGAGATTTTCCAGCGCGCGCCGCGTTTCGGCTTCGATTCCGCCCTCGACCAACCGGCCGGTGGCCGGATCGAGGCCAATCTGACCCGCGCAATAAACCGCTTCGCCGTCGTCGATCGCCTGCGAATAGGGTCCGATCGCGGCGGGCGCCAACCTGGTTTCAATCGCTTTGTTCATCGTGGTTCCGATACGCCGATTCCGCTACGGATGACAAGTTCGAGGCGCCGCGCCGCGGGATGCGCGAGCGGCGCGCGGCGCCGCCCTCACGCGGATTGCTACAGCCGATGGCGCGTGGCGCCGTTGCGCAAACCCAGCCGCGAGACCCGCATCACGCCGTCGATCGCCGCGATCGAATGCATCAGATTATTGAGTTGCGCCGCGTTGGTGACGTGCAGCTCGAACAGCGAGAGCGCGCGCCCGTCGACGCCGGTGGTCTTGACCTCGGCGGTCGAGATATTGACGCCCGCCGACGCGATCGCTTTCGACATCGCGGCGAGCAATCCCGGCTGATCGACGCACAGCACTTCGAGCCGAATCGGGCGCGGCGTCGCCTCGTCGGCTTTCCACACCACCGGCACGCGGCGCTGCGGATCGGTCGCGAGCGCGTGCGGACATCCGGCGAGATGCACGGTGACGCCGCGGCCGCGCGTGATAAAGCCGGTAATCGCCTCGCCCGGCAGGGGATTGCAACAGCGCGCGAAGCGCACCAGCATGTCGCCGACGCCCGAAACGATCACGGCGTTGCCGGTCTGGCGGCGCTGCTCGCGCGGCTTGGGCTGATCGCGGTCG
>JAJXYM010000096.1 GCA_021780585.1 Deltaproteobacteria bacterium | reverse complement strand
CGGATTGGTGCTGGCGCTGACCTGCGACCTGAGAATCGCCGGGGCGGGCGCGCGGCTCGGGATGACGCCGGCGCGGATCGGCTATCTGCCGACGTTTCAGATTTTCCGCCGTTTCGTCGAGACCGTGGGACCGGCGAACACCGCCGAAATCATGTATCTGGCGGACCCGCTCGACGCCGCGCGATCGCGCGAAATCGGCCTCGTGCATAAAGTCGTGGCCGACGCCGAACTTACCGCGGCCGCCGATGCATGGGCGGCGAAGATCGCCGGCAACGCTCCCCTTTCGGTGCGCGCGATGAAACAGAGTATCCGGCGCGTGATCAGCAAGGCGTTCGACGTCGAGCACAAGGATATCGACGAGCTGGGCAACAAGGTGCGCACCAGCAACGACGCGAAAGAGGGCGTGCGCGCCTTCCTGGAAAAACGCAAGCCGGTCTGGAAGGGCGAGTGAACGATCGCGGGCGCGACGCGCTTGAAGCGTTCGCCGCGTGCGTGCGATGCTCGGGGCCGAATTCGCGAATATCGCGTCCGTGCAAGGAGTTATCGAGATGTCCGATCAATTGTTCCAGGTGGCGCGTCACGACAGCTACGTGACCTTCACCATCAACCGTCCCGAGAAGCGCAACTCGCTCAACGAACCGCTACTCAGGCATCTCGACGAGGCGATCGCTTCGGTCGAGGACGACAAGAGCGTGCGCGCGGTAATCCTGCGCGGCGAGGGCCGGGCGTTTTGCTCCGGAATCGATCTGGCGGAGGCCGAGCGTCTCGAAGGCGGACATAATCCGGTCAGCCTGGAGCGGATTTTCAAGCGGCTCGAGCATATGCCGGTTCCCGTAATTGCGGCGGTGCAGGGCGCCGCGCTGGCGGGTGGATGCGAGCTGGCGCTGCATTGCGACCTGCGCGTGGCGGCCGACGATTTGCGGATGGGTATGACGGTGGCGCGGGTTGGACTGGTGGTGCCCTACAACTTCATCCGCAAGCTGATCGAGGTTATCGGCTCCGCGAATACCGCGCAGATTCTCTATACGGCCGAGCCCGTCGACGCGAATCGCGCCCTGCAGATGGGGATGGTGCATGAAGTCGTGCCGGCCGCGAAGCTCGACGAAGCCGCCGTGAAATGGGCGGAAAAGGTCGCGAGCAACGCGCCGTTGTCGCTGCGCACCATGAAACGGAGCATGCGCCGCTCGCTCGACAACTCCAACGACGCCTGGCACGACGATATCCTCGAGATGGGCCGGATGGTGCGTTCGAGCAAGGACGCCAAGGAAGGCATCCGCGCGTTTCTGGAAAAGCGCAAACCGGTCTGGAAGGCCGAATAGATTTTTCGCAATGCCTTACGGCAAGCGGCCCGGCGGAGCGATCCGGCGGGCCGCTTGCAATTTTTGCTGACGTGAACGGACGGATTATCCGCGCGTGAGCGCCTTGCGCAGGGCCGCGACGTTCTGCGGCAATACGCTTGGCAGATTCAGCGTGCCCGCCACGTTCGAGTAGGGATAAAGCCGGCCGTTGACGTGCGCATGCAGCGGCAGGTTCGGATCCTGATGGATTTCGTAGTCGAGCGGTAGCGGACCGAGGATGCGCAGGATGCGATAGAGGGCGCGCGCGAACCGTTGCAAATCAACCTCGGGCAAATCCACCAGCAATCCGTGATAGTCGGGCATCACGATGTCGTAGCTGCGCGGGAAGGCGCCGATCGGACTGGAATAGCTCACGACTGGTCCGTCGCGCTCGATCAGCAGGCCGAGCCGTTCGACCAGTTCGAGCAGCTCCGGCCACCATCCGGGACGTTCATGTTGGGCGCGAACTTCGGCTTCGACGGCGGGCAACGGCGCGGGCGATCCGATCAACTGCTGATGTGGATGGGGTTGCGAGGCGCCCGATTCACGGCCCTGATTCTTGCGCACCACCACGGAATGGACGGACGAATTGGCGAAAATTTCGCGCATCAGGCGGACGTCGGTCTTGATCAGTTCGAGGAAGTGACGCTCGCCCAGCGCGGCGGTGAAGGTGAGATCGTTGATCGAGCGCGGGCGATCGAGAAAATGGCGCGGGTCCTCGACCACGACCCATGATTCGTTGCGTCCGCCGGTCAGCGCCTCTGGAATACGCGGAAAGAGATTGTTGAAGGCGCGAATCACCCATCCCGCCCCTTCGATCTGAGCGGCCCCGGTCCAGCCGGGAAACTCGGCCGGCGTCAGACGCAGGGATTCGGGCGGCGCCTGATGCTCGTTGCCGGGACAGAAGGGGCAGGCGCGAATCGCGTTGTGGAGCGTCTCGGGTTCGAGCGGCGGCGGATCCGGCTTGAGCTCGTCGCGTCCGCCGAGGGTGAAGGCGAAGCTCTTGCCGCGCACGTCGACCACATACGAAATCACGCCGGTGACCGGACTTTTGATCCAGACCAGGGCGTCGTCGCGTAATTCATATTCGAGAATCATGGCGGTACGGTATTTTTAAGCATGGGCGCGCGTGTTGTTTCAACGCGGCGGCGCCGATTTGACGCGCGCCGGAGGCGGCGGGGTTGTTGCGGACGGGAAGGGATGGTTCCGCCTTGACTCCGGCGCGTGGGTTCGTTAGTTTGATTTCAGGGACGCGGCCGGAAGGCGCGTGAAGATGCATACGGGGTCTGGCGTTCCGCGTGAGCGGACACCAGGCTTTTTTTTGGCCGTTGGCCGCGATTGTGCGCCGGCGCGCCAATCACGTGGCAAGGAACGATCCGCGTCCGCATGATTGTGTCAGTCTTCAAGAAATATCTTTATACGCCGGGTCCGGTCTCCATACCGCCCGAGGTTCTGCTCGAGATGGCGCGTCCGATGATCCATCATCGGACGCCCGAATTCAGCGCGGCGCTTGACAGCGCGCGCGAGCGGATGCGGCCGTTGTTCGGCACGCGCCAGGAGGTGCTGCTGCTCGCCGCCAGCGGTACTGGCGCGATGGAGGCGGCGATCACGAATCTGCTCGCTCCGGGCGACGCGGCGCTCTTCGTCAACGGCGGCAAATTCGGCGAACGCTGGGGCAAGCTGCTCGCGGCCAACGGGATGACCGGTCACGAACTCCGGGTCGAATGGGGCCGTCCGGTCCGTCCCGAACAGGTCGAAGAGGCGCTGCGCGCGCATCCGCGGGTCCGTGCCGTCCTGATGCAGGCGAGCGAGACGTCGACCTGCGCGATCCATCCGGTGGCCGAGATCGCCGCGATTACGCGCCGGAGCGACGCGCTGCTGGTGGTCGATGGGATTACCTCGGTCGGCGTGTTTGAGCAGCGGATGGACGAATGGGGCGTTGACGCCTATCTCACGGGCAGTCAGAAGGCGCTGATGCTGCCGCCGGGTCTGGCGATGATCGCGTTGTCCGATCGCGCGCTGGAACGCGCCGCGCGCAATCGCACGCCGCGCTTCTATTTCGATTTGAATCGCGAACTCAAGGCGCAGCGCGACGAGCATACGACCGCCTGGACGCCCGCCGTTTCGTTGATCTTCGGATTGAACAAGAGCCTCGATCTGATTCACGGCGAAACCCTGCCGCGGGTCTACGAGCGCCATCGCGTGATGGCGGAGGCGACGCGCGCGTCAGCTCCGGCGTTGGGACTCAGGCTGATCGCGCCGGATTCGCCGGCGCCCGGCGTCACCGGTCTGCTGGTTCCCGAGGGCATCGACAGCGGCAAGGTCGTGCGGATGATGCGCGACGAGTTGGGCGTGTCGGTGCAGGGCGGACAGGATCAAATGAAGGGCCGCCTGGTGCGAATCGGCCACATGGGCTATCTCGGACCGTTCGATATGCTGGCGGCGGTAAGCGCGCTGGAGATCGCGCTGGGCCGGATGGGCCATCGATTCACGATCGGCGCGGGCGTCGCGGCCGTGCAGGAAAGAATCGCGCGGAGCGTCTGAAAAAACCTATGGCGGAAAAATTCCGCGTCCTGCTGAGCGATTCGCTGGCGCCGCAGGGCCTTGAAGTTCTCCAGCGCGAATCCGGTCTGGCGGTCGACGTCAAGACGGGACTCAAGCCGGCCGAACTGGCGGCGATCATCGCGCCCTATCACGGCCTCGTGATCCGCAGCGCGACGCGGATCACGGCCGAGGTGATCGCCGCCGCCGACTCGCTCAAGGTGATCGGACGCGCCGGCGTTGGCGTCGACAACGTCGATCTCGATGCCGCCACGCGCCGCGGCATCGTCGTGATGAACAGTCCGCTCGGCAACAGCGTGACGACGGCTGAGCATACGATTTCGCTGATGATGTCGATGGCGCGGCATATTCCCGCCGCCAACGCCGCGCTCCGGGCGGGCAAATGGGAACGCGGAAAATTCACCGGCGTCGAAGTTTGTAACAAGACGCTCGGCGTGGTCGGACTCGGCAATATCGGACGGATCGTCGCCGACCGCGCGATCGGCCTGAAGATGAAGGTGATCGGCTTCGATCCGATCCTGACCGCCGAAGCGGCCGCGAAGGCCGGAATCGAGCTGGTGGGACTGGAGGAGCTGTTCCGGCGCGCCGATTTCGTCACGGTGCATGCGCCGCTGACCGACGAGACCCGCGGCATCGTGGGCGCGGCGGCGTTTGCGATGATGAAAAAGGGCGTGCGCGTGATCAATTGCGCGCGCGGCGGAATCGTCGACGAACGCGCCCTGCTCGAAGCGCTCAATTCGGGCAAGGTCGCCGGCGCCGCGCTCGACGTCTTTGAACAGGAGCCGCCGCCGCCCGACCATCCGCTGATCCATCACGAAAACGTAATCGCAGTGCCGCATCTTGGCGCGGCCACCGACGAGGCGCAGGTGCAGGTCGCCGTCGATATTGCGCATCAGATCGCGGAGTTCCTGCTCGCGGGCACGATCCGGCATGCCGTCAATATCCCGGCGCTTTCGGTCAAGGAGCTCGAGGCGCTGGCGCCTCATCTGAAGCTCGCCGAAAAGCTCGGCCAGCTCGCCGCGCAGCTAATCGACGAGGCGCCGAGCCACGTGGGAGTCGCGTTCGCCGGCGAATCGACGCATCTGAATCCCGAGCCGATCGTCGCGGCGGCGCTCAAGGGACTGTTGAGCGGCTTTCTCGAT
>JAJXYM010000279.1 GCA_021780585.1 Deltaproteobacteria bacterium | reverse complement strand
TGGGCGACGGCGAAGCGGAGACGGGACCGATGGCGACCTCGTGGCATTCGAACAAGTTTCTCAATCCGGCGCGCGATGGCGCGGTGCTGCCGATTCTTCATCTGAACGGCTACAAAATCGCGAATCCGACAATCCTGGCGCGAATTCCGCCTGACGAGTTGGAGCGGCTGTTCCAGGGCTACGGCTATCAACCGTACGTTGTCGCGGGCGACGATCCGCCGAAGATGCATCAGGCGATGGCCGCGACGCTCGAACGTTGCGTGAGCGAGATTCGCGCGATTCAGGAGACGGCGCGCCGTCAGGGCGCGAGCGCGGCGCGGCGGCCGCGCTGGCCGATGATCATTTTGCGCACGCCCAAGGGCTGGACGGCGCCGAAGGAGATCGACGGCGAGCGGATCGAGGGCTTCTGGCGCGCCCATCAGGTGCCGATTACCGACGTGCCGGCGAACGCCGAGCATCTGAAGATTCTCGAACAATGGATGCGCAGTTATCGGCCCGAGGAGCTGTTCGACGCCGGTGGGGCGTTGATTGGCGAGCTCAAGGAGCTCGCCCCGGCGCGCCATCGGCGGATTAGCGCGAACCCGCACGCCAACGGCGGATTGATCCGCAAGCCGCTGCGGATGCCGGATTTTCGCGAGTATGCCGTCGCGGTCGCGGCTCCGGGTCGCGTCGAGGCGCAGAACACCTATATCGCGGGGGAGTTTCTGCGCGACGTGATGCGCGAGAATATGCATAACTTCCGCGTTTTCGGGCCGGACGAAACCGCGTCCAACCGCCTGCAGGCGATTTACGAGGCGTCGAAAAAAACCTGGCTCGGCGAATTTCTCCCCGAGGATCAAGACGGCGGCGAACTGGCGCCCGACGGCCGGGTGATGGAGATGCTGAGCGAGCATACGCTGGAAGGATGGCTCGAAGGTTATCTGCTGACCGGCCGGCACGGTCTGTTTTCGACCTACGAGGCGTTCGCCCACGTCATCGATTCAATGGTGAATCAGCACGCCAAGTGGTTGGAGAAATGCCGGAATGAAGTCGCATGGCGGGCGCCGATCTCCTCGCTGAACATCCTGATCAGCTCGACCGTATGGCGCCAGGACCATAACGGCTTCACCCATCAGGACCCGGGCTTCATCGACGTGGTGACCAACAAGAGTCCCGCCGTAACGCGCATCTACTTGCCGCCCGACGCCAACTGCCTGCTGAGCGTGGCGGATCACTGCCTGCGGAGTCTGGACTACGTGAACGTGATCGTCGCCGACAAACAGGCGCATCCGCAGTTCCTGTCGATGGACGAGGCAATTCGGCATTGCACGAAGGGAATTGGGCTGTGGGACTGGGCCTCGACCGATCAGGGTTGCGATCCGGACGTGGTGATGGCCAGCGCCGGGGACGTTGCGACGATCGAAGCGCTGGCGGCGACGGCGATACTGCGCGAGAAATTCCCCGACCTGAAGATCCGCTTCGTCAACGTGGTCGATCTGTTCCGGATGCAGCCCGCGAGCGAGCATCCGCATGGCCTGTCCGACGCCGATTTCGACAGCCTGTTCACGACCGACAAGCCGATTATTCTGAACTTCCACGGTTACCCGTGGCTGATTCACAAGCTCGCCTACCGGCGCACGAATCATGAGAATATGCATGTGCGCGGTTACAAGGAGCGCGGCAATATCAACACGCCGCTGCAGTTGGCGATCAACAACCAGACCGATCGCTTCAACCTCGCGATCGACGTGATCGATCGCGTGCCGCGGCTCCATTCCGCAGGCGCGCACGTCAAGGAATGGTTGAAGGATCAGATCTGCGGAAGTCTCGCCTACGCCGCCGATCAGGGCATCGACAAACCTGAATTCAACGATTGGAAATGGCCGTTCTGAACCCGGTCCGAGGAAGCCATGGCAGTGAATCCGCTCGCGGGAAAACGGGCGCCCGCGTCGCTTCTGGTGAACGTCGCGCGGCTGGTGACCGCCTATTACGCCGAACGGCCGGACCCCGCGAATCCGGCGCAGCGCGTCGCCTTCGGCACCTCGGGCCATCGCGGATGCGCGTTCGACGGTTCGTTCAACGAATGGCATATCCTGGCGATTACGCAGGCGATCTGCGAATACCGCCGCGCGCAAAAAATCGCCGGTCCGCTGTTTCTCGGCATCGACACCCACGCGCTCTCCGAGCCGGCGTTCGCCAGCGCGCTCGAAGTGCTGGCGGCGAATCGGGTCGAGACGATGATCGACGCGGCGCGCGGCTATACGCCGACGCCGGTGGTCTCGCACGCGATCCTGACGCACAATCGCGGCCGCAAATCGGGCTTCGCCGACGGTATCGTGGCGACGCCGTCGCATAACCCGCCGAGCGACGGCGGCTTCAAGTACAATCCGCCCCACGGCGGTCCGGCGGAGACGGCGGTGACGCGATGGATCGAGGACCGGGCCAACGCGATTCTGGCGGCCGGGCGCGGCGAAATCGCCCGGATTCCGTTGGCGCGGGCGCTCGCCGCGGCGACCACCCATCGCCATGATTTTATCGGCGCGTACATCAGCGATCTCGCGAACGTGGTCGAGATGGCGGCGATTCGGGACGCGCGGGTGAAGCTGGGCATCGATCCGCTGGGCGGCGCGGGGGTGCATTACTGGGCGCCGATTATCGAGCGCTACGGCATCGACGCGACCGTGGTCAACGACACGATCGACCCGGCTTTCGGCTTCATGCATGTCGATTGGGACGGAAAAATCCGGATGGATTGTTCGTCGCCGTACGCGATGGCGGGGCTGGTCGCGATGCGCGATCGATTCGACGTCGCCTTCGCCAACGACACCGACAACGATCGCCACGGCGTGGTCACGCGATCGGCCGGGCTGATGAATCCGAACCATTATCTCGCCGTCGCGATTGCCTGGCTGTTCCAGCATCGCGCGGGCTGGCCGGCGGAAGCCGCGATCGGCAAGACGGCGGTGAGCAGCGCGATTATCGATCGGCTCGCGGCGAAAATCGGCCGGCGGCTGTTCGAGGTTCCGGTCGGCTTCAAATGGTTTGTCGCGGGCCTGGGCGACGGTTCGCTGGGATTCGGCGGCGAAGAGAGCGCGGGCGCGTCGTTCCTGCGCCGCGACGGATCGGTCTGGACGACCGACAAGGACGGCATCGTGATGGGCCTGCTCGCGGCCGAAATCACCGCGCGCGCCGGCCGCGATCCCGGCGAGCTATACGACGAACTGACCCGCGAATTGGGCGCTCCGGTTTACGCGCGGATTGACGCGCCCGCCACGCGCGCGCAGAAGGAGGCGCTCGCGCGGCTGGCGCCCGATCAGGTCGAGGCGCATGAACTGGCCGGCGAACCGATTCGCGCGACGTTGACGACCGCGCCCGGAAATCGCGCGCCGCTCGGCGGCCTTAAGGTTGTGACGGACGGCGGATGGTTCGCGGCGCGGCCGTCGGGCACGGAAGAGGTCTACAAAATTTACGCGGAGAGCTTTCGCGGCCCCGACCATCTGAAGCGGATTCAGGATGAAGCGCAGGCGCTGATCGCGCGGGTGTTTGCGCGGCACGGACTCGCGCCGGCGTAGCCGGGCGCGAACGCGACGCCGGCCGAGCCCATCCGCCGCCCCGCGCCGCGGACCTCATGTCGAATCGTCTGGAGCATGCGATGCCAAACGTCGATTACGGTTTTGCGCCGCGGGATGTCGCAGGCGTCGATAAGCTGGTCCAACTCGCGCTCGACCTGCGCAATTGCTGGGATCACGGCGCGGACTTCATCTGGAACTATCTCGACCACGAACTTTGGCATCTGACGCGCAATCCCTGGGTGGTGCTGCAAACGGTTTCGCGCAAACGGCTCGAGCAGGCGGCCAACGATCGGGACTTTCGCGCGCGCGTCGACCAGTCCATCGCCCATCAACGCCGCCGCAACGAATCGGCGGCATGGTTCGACCGCGCGCATCCCGGCTCCGAGCTCGGCGCGGTCGCCTATTTCAGCATGGAGTTCGGCCTGAGCGAGGCGCTGCCGATCTATTCGGGCGGGCTCGGCAATGTCGCCGGCGATCAACTGAAAACCGCCAATGATCTCGGAGTGCCGATCGTCGGCGTCGGGATGCTCTATCAGCAGGGCTACTTCCGCCAGTTCATCGAGCGCGACGGCAATCAGACCGCGCTCTATCCATACAACGATCCCGGCCAGTTGCCGATTTCGCCCGTGCGCAATCAGGACGGCGAGTGGTTCCGGCTGGCGATCGTGCTGCCCGGCCATAAGCTGTGGCTCCGGGTGTGGCAGGCGCGGGTCGGGCGCGTGCCGCTCTATCTGCTCGACTCCAACGATCCCGCCAACGCGCCGCTTTATCGCGGAATCACCAGCGAGCTTTATGGCGGCGGTCCCGAATTGCGCCTGGCGCAGGAAGTGGTGCTGGGGCTCGCCGGATGGCGGATGCTGCGCGGACTCGGCATCCGCCCCACCGTATGCCATCTGAATGAAGGCCACGCCGCGATGGCGGTGTTGGAACGGGCGGCGGACTTCATGGAGGAGACCGGCAAATCGTTCGCGGTGGCGCTGACCGCGACGCGCGCCGGCAATCTCTTCACCACCCATACGCCCGTGCCCGCCGGCTTCGATCGTTTCGCGCCGGCGCTGGTCGCCGAATATCTGCGGCGCTATGCCGATAATCGCCTCCACATCGGCATCGACGAGGTGCTGGCGCTCGGTCGCGCCAATCCGAATGATTCCAGCGAACCGTTCAATATGGCGTGGCTGGCGGTGCGCGGCAGCGGCGCGATCAACGCGGTCAGCCGTCTTCACGGTCAGGTCAGCCGCGCGATCTTTCAGCCGCTTTTTCCGCGCTGGCCGCGCGAGGAGGTTCCGATCGGCCACGTAACCAACGGCGTGCATGCGCCGACCTGGGATTCCGCCGCCGCCGACGAACTCTGGACCTGCCTGTGCGGAGGAGAACGCTGGCGCGAAACGACCGAGAAAACCGCCGACCAGTTGCGTTGCGCCTCGGACGAGCAAATCTGGAACATGCGCGCCCAGAACCGGCTCGAACTGGTGCACTACGTGCGCGCGCGTCTCGCCCTCGAAATCGCCACGCGCGGCGATTCCCGCCCGTTCCACGCCGGCGTCTTCGATCCCAACACGCTGACGCTCGGCTTCGCCCGCCGCTTCGCCGCCTACAAGCGTCCCAATCTGCTTTTGCACGATCCCGATCGCCTCGTCCGGATGCTCTCGCGGGCCGATCGCCCGGTCCAGCTCGTGGTCGCCGGCAAGGCCCATCCGGCGGACGCCGAGGGCAAGGCGATGGTGCGTCAATGGATCGACTTCGTGAATCGGCCCGACGTGCGCGGCCGCGCGGTCTTTCTTGGCGATTACGACATGCTGCTCGCCGAAAATCTGGTGCGCGGCGTTGACGTCTGGATCAACACCCCGCGCCGTCCGTGGGAGGCCTGTGGCACCAGCGGCATGAAAGTCCTCGTCAACGGCGGATTGAATCTTTCGGAACTCGACGGATGGTGGGCCGAAGCCTACGCCCCGGAGCTGGGATGGGCGATCGGCGACGGCCGCGAGCACGATTCCGATCCGGCCTGGGACGCGGTCGAAGCCGCGCAACTCTACGACCTGATCGAACGTGAGGTCGCGCCGCGATTCTACGATCGCGACGCCGCCGGTCTGCCGCGGCGATGGGTCACGATGATCCGCGAGAGCATGGCGCGGCTCACGCCGGAGTTCTCGGCCAATCGCGCGGTTCGCGAGTACGTCGAGAAATTCTACCTGCCGATGGCGGGCAGGTATCGCGATCGCGCCGCCGACGGCGGCCTGCGCGCCGCGCGGTTACTCGAATGGCGCGCCGAGCTCGACCGCCATTGGAGCGCGCTTTACTTCGGCAACGTCGCGGTCGAGACCCGCGACGGACGCCATATTTTCCGCGTCCCCGTCTATCTCGACGAACTCGCGCCCGACGCGGTCGCGGTCGAGATGTTCGCCGACGCCGCCGACGGCCGGCCGGCGATGCGCGTCGCGCTGAGCCGCGGCGAGGAGCTGATCGGCGCGACCCGTGGATGGAGCTACGTTGGCGAGGCCGCCGCCGACCGTCCCGCCGCGGATTTCACCGCGCGCATCATGCCGCGCCATCCCGACGCCTGCGTGCCGCTCGAAGCCGCCCACATCGCCTGGCAACGCTGACTTCCCGAGCGTCGCCGGCCGCCGGCCATACTTGACTAGGCTGGGCTAAACGGAAATGCTGCGAAGGTTGCGGAGAGGTTCGGGAGTCAGGTTTAACCGGCGTGACTCGAAATCACGTGAGCCCTTGTGGCTCCGGGGGTTCGAATCCCCCCCTCTCCGCCAACGCCTCCGAACCATCCGAATTATCGTTCAAGGCGCCAAGCCGGTAACTGCGACAATCAGGTGTCGGCTCCTTTCCGCGACGGCCGGGGCTGGCCGTTAGCGGCGCCGGCGCATCGCCTGGCCCGCCCGCCGGTCGCTCCCGGCCGAGCCGGGGAAGGTTCGGGCGGCTTCTACGCGGATGATCGTTCCAGTAAGTTGATCTTCACGCGAGAGTGGCGGAATGGCAGACGCGCCGGACTTAGGATCCGGTGCCGCAAGGCGTGGGGGTTCAAGTCCCCCCTCTCGCATTCGCGCCGACCGCCGGCCGCGCGCCTCGGGAGTTAATTCGTGATCGTCGTCACGGCCGTGCTCGAAAGCGGCAGGGTCAGCGAGGAGACGAAGGGCGCGACCGGGTTGAAATTGTATTGCACCTGGATCTTGACCGAGCTGCCCGGATTATTGTCCGGAGTCCACGTCGTGGTTACGGAAAGCGCGGACGGATCCAGGCCGACGACCAATCCGTCGACGTAGCTTTGCACCGAACTCGAAGTCGCCGGCGACACACTGTTCGCGCCATGCACCATCGCATAACGCGCGGCGCATCGCGTCGCATAGTCGATCGAATTCCAGGTGTATACCGCGATTCCGAGTTGCGTGATCGCGAACAGCAGGATCAGCGCCGGCAACGCGACTATCGCGAGTTCGATCGCCGCCTGGCCGCGGCGATAGCGGCGTCCGCGCCGCGCCCGGAGTGAGATTCGCCCGAACGCCGTCATTGCACCTGCATCACGGCGACCGACGTGAGCGGTATCGACCCCGGCATGCCGGGAAAGTCGAGCAGGGCGTTGAAGGTCGCCGTGGCTGTGACCTGGACGAAATTCTGGACATTGACGCACGATCCCGGGCTGGTGCAGATGATTTGCCCGCTCGAGCCGGCGCATTGGCAGTAACTGGTCGAAGTGACCGTGACGCCGGGCGTGCATGCGATGTTGGGCTCGAGCGCGGCGCAGGCCGCCGTGTTCATGCCGGCGTAATCGACTCCCGTCGTGCGGCTCTGCGCGCCGTACACCGCGCCCGCGCGCGCGGCGTCGAGCAGCGCGATCCGCAGGTAGTAGACGCGCGCGAAATCCCCGACCACCGCCAGCAGCAGCGCGAGCGCCGGAACCATCACCGCGAGCTCGACCGCGCTCTGCGCGCGCCGAAAGCGCGGGCGCAATCCCCGGCGGGTTTGCGATTGACGCTGCGCGGCGATCATTCCACCAGCGCCGCGCGCTGAATCGGCGAGCCGTTGGCGAGGCTCGAATAGTCGCTGTTGACGTTGAGCTTGGCCCCCGAATCCACGACGATATTGGCGGCCACCAGGATTGAATATACATTCGCCCAGTTGCCGCTGTTCAGGGTGATCGTCGCGTCCGGAAAATACAGGGCTCCGGTGAGGGTTTCCTGCGCTCCCGAATCCAGATTCGGCGGCGTGCTGTCCTGGCGATCCTGAAAAAAGAGTATTCCGGAATAGGTTCCCGAGGTCGGCGCGCTCAGATCGACACGCGCGCCGCTGTTGATCTGGATCGTGCCGCTCTGGAAATAGAGCATCACGCCGGTCCCGTTCAGGCTCGAGCCGCTGTCGATATTGACGGAGCCGTCGAAGCTATAGTTGCCGGCCGCGAGATTAACCGTCGAACCGCTATTGGCGTTGAGTCCGCAATAATAGCCCGGCGACAGGTTGGCGGTGTTGCCGCTGTTGACCGGCTGCAGGGTCGTGCAGGAGCCGCTGGTCGCCGGCGTCGCCAGACCGCCGAGCGGATCGCCGAAAACGGCGATACCGCTCACCGGCGTGGGGCTCACATGGGCGCCCGAATTGATCATTGCGTTGCCGACCACACCCACCGATCCGGCGCTGATATGCGCGCCCGAATCGACGCTCAACGCCGACGAGCCGGTCGAATTGACCAGCAGTCCGCAGGTGCTGGTTATATGAGCGCCGCTATTGGCGAGGAAACCCGTGCTTGACGATGGATTGGTCGCATAGATACATCCGCTGGCCGACACCGAGGACGCGACGGCTCGCACCGATACCGGCACCGAGGACAAGCCGAGCACTCTCATGAAGTAGCCCGGTTGGTTTTGCGAAATATCAACCTCGACCGCCATGTTCTTTTGCGTATAGTTTCCCGTCACCGGCGGATTATGAACGATTACGGTGACGAGATTGGAGTCCGTCGGCGTGGGCTCGCCGTCGGTGAAGCCATTGCTCGTGGCGGCGGCCTGCGCCTCAGTATTATAGTCGCCGAGACCGCCGCTCAGCAGTGACGTGGCGGCCGCGAGCGCGGCCGCGTCGGCGGCGGTCTGCATCTTCAGCCGCGCGCCCCATAGGGCGCCCACGTCGTTGGCGAGGGTCGCGACGCCAAACAGGGCGACCACTCCGGCCAGGGCGATCCAAACCACCTGACCGCGTTCAAAACGGCGCGATCGATGTCGCAAATTGGGACTTGACGAATTGGCTCCGCGTCTCATTCTGATAAACGTCTAACCAGTTGACGCTCGCAGGATACGATTCAGCAAAAGCCGCGCCTGTCGCCAAACTCGATGGACGGCCGATTCCGTCGTGCGTGAAGCGCCCGCCCGCGCCCCGAGATCTCGGCAGCGGCCGCGCGATAATTCCCGTCCGGCCGACCGCTGGCGGAGCCGGCCGTCGTTGCGGTAAAGAGCGTGACTAGCCGCGGACGCGCCGCGCCGTCGTGCGCCGCGCAAGGAGGGTCTTGGCGATGGCCGAATATATCGACGTCGATCAGGCGATCGGGATGGATGGACTGCGCGTGGTGCTCACCCCCGCGGTGCCCGGACCGTGGACGGAAGCCGCCCGCGGTATCCTGCACGTCAAGCGCATTCCATATATCCGGGTGCGTCAGGAGTTGGGCGGCGCCAACCTTCCATTACGGGAATGGACCCGGCAGACCACCGCTCCGGTGTTCATCCACAATGACGAGCGGCCGCGTTCGCTTTGGAACGATCAGTTGTATCTCGCCGAACGTCTTCAGCCGGATCCGCCGCTGATTCCGCGGGCGATCGACGAGCGCGCGCTGATGTTCGGCCTGGCCAATGAGCTGTGCGGCGAAAACGGCCTCGGATGGGCGCGGCGGCTGATGATCCTGCACGGCACGCTGACGAATCCGCGGGCCGACGGCGACGCCCAGGGCTTCGCGCGCTTCATGGGCGCCAAATACGGCTATGCGCCCGAGCTTGCCGAGGCGGCGCCGCGCCGCGTCGCTGAAATCCTGAACGCGCTCGATCGCCAGCTCGCGGCCCAGCGCGCGCGCGGTTCGCGCTATCTGATCGGCGATCGCCTGAGCGCGCTCGATATCTACTGGGCCGCGTTCGCCGCGTTGATTCATCCGCTGCCCGACGCTCTCTGTCCGATGTCGCCGGGCTTTCGCCGGATGTACGAATGCGCTGACCCGACGGTTAAGGCGGCCGGGTCGCCGCAATTGCTCGCCCATCGCGATTTCATCTACCACGAGCATCTGCAATTGCCCCTCGATATGTGAGCGGCGATCGGCGAAAATCAGGATCACGCGGTGGCGTCCGCGGGACGAATTTTGGCGCGCCGCAATTTCTGAAGAGGTGATCCCATGGCAAGCGACAATCTTGCGGGAATCGGAGAGGCAATCCGCAATGCGGCCGCCGCCTACGCCGACGCGCTGACGGCCGTGGGCAACGCGCTGCGGGAAATGACGGGCGCCGCGGCCGGCTCGGACCGCGACCGGTTGGTCGAGAACTGGTTGCGCGTCGCGCGCATGAGCAAGGATGGTGTAATCACGGCGCTGGAGCAGGGTTTCGAGATGTGGGAGCGTGAAATCCGGCGCACCGTGGCGGTCGCGCGCGGCGCGTCGCCGGAGCGGCCGTCGAATCCGTTCGATCTTTGGGCCGAGAACTGGCGGCGCACGACCGAGTCCTTCGGCAACACCGGCGCTTGGGGCGACGAGGCGCGCAAGCAGGTCGAGACGGTACAAAAAACCCTGCAGGACGGTCTGCGCGCCTGGCAACGGTTATGGGAGCCGGAGAAAAAATAGCTTCGGCGCCGGAAGCTCTTAATCGCCGGCCGTAAGCGACAGACGCTCGATTCCGCGCGTCTCGATCGCGCCATCGTTCCCGGACGAAATCGATTTGGCGACGAGACGGCCACGGCCGGCGGCGGGCCGCGGCCGTCGCGGCTGAGCCTATACAGTCGGCCGCTTGGAAGGCGCAACGGCCTCTGGCAGAATCGAGCCTCAGCCGGCCGTCGATGATGGTTGGCGAGGCGCGGCGCCAACGCGGCGCCGATCGCGTGCCGAGGTGGCGAAACGGCAGACGCAGTGGACTCAAAATCCACCGTGGGCAACCACATGCGGGTTCAAGTCCCGCCCTCGGCACCAAAAAATCCTCAATTTACAAGCAAGCCGCGCGTCAACTATTTGTTCACTTTTTCAATCAAGGTTCGGCCATTAAAGGTCTGGATCTCCCAATCCAAGGTGGCAAGCGCTCCGATAAGCAATACGACTGCGCTCGCGAACTGAAGGATTTTGATCGAGCGGTCGCTCGCCGGTCCATCGAGGGTCTTAAGCGCCATACCGACCACGAAGCTGGCGCCTGCAAATCCACCCGTCAGAAGCGAATTGAATAAGAACGCTCGCTGTATCAACTTCGCGCTTTCCAGCTTGTTGACGGGTCCGTTCTTCGGCAGTTTGGCGTCGTGCTCTTCGGCTTCCTGCGCAAATAGGGAGGGCGAGACTATGCAAAGTACTGTCACGAAGACGCCCTTCAAGAAGCTTCGAATCATGTGGCGCGGATCCTGCTGTTTCGAGTCTTGTGTTTCAATGCTTGCATGTCCTTTTCAGGCGACGCATTACTCTAAACCGCTCAACCCGCTCTTCGATTAGCTATTCATCTATGAACGTGAAGCGGCCATAGACGGTCTTGCTCTCGCAATTTTCGCTTGATCGCGACCAAATCCGCACAGTGGGCGAATAACTCTCGCGTCACACCGTTCAAGGTGATCGAAGCGGCGGCGGCTGGCGCGTTCCGATCGTCAGCCTGCGAGGAAGGTCGTCGTGAGCCAGGCTTTGGCGGCCGAGAGATCGACGGCGTTCGCCCAGGCGAGCAGATCGTCGACGGCCGCCGCGTCGTCCATCCCAATCGGCTTCGGCAACCGCGGCTCGAGACGGAAATAGCGGGCGTCCAGCAGCCTTCTGCATTGATATTCCGACACCCCCATCACGCCGTCGATCATCAGCGAGACCAGCGGCTTGGCCCATTGCGCCACGCCCCAGTCCAGATCGTGTCCGGCGATATAGGTGGGATTGGCGCCGGTTCCGATCGAAAGCAGACGCAGCTCTTCGAGCTTTTGATTGCCGGTGTCGTGGTCGAGCGCCTGCGCCACCGCCGCCATGCTCGGATCGTTGGCGACGACGCCGCCATCGATATAGACCTGATACGTCGGAAAATAGACCGGCGCGGCGCTGGTCCGTAAGGCTACATCGACAACCAGTTCATTTCCGTCCGAGTCCGGCCCCGGATAGTTATGGAAAAACTTCGGCTTCCACATCCGCTTGCCGGCCTGAGGGTCCTGATTGTCGAGCTGAAAACTCGGCACGAGCACCCTTTTCCCCAATTGCGCCAGCCGGGTAGAGCCAAAGATTCCTTTCAGAATATTTGTCAGGTTGGTGTTGTCGTATTCCGCGCCGGACAATCCATGCAGATCGGCCAGTTCATGGAGCCATGACGAGTCAAAAATGCGCGCGGCATTGTCCTTATACAGGGAGACCAGTTCCGCGGGAGCCTTGCCGGAGGCCAGCCCGAGCGCAATGATCCCGCCGGTTGAAGTTCCCGCCAGAAGATCAACCTTGTCGATAAACCCCGGAACTTCGCTGGACAAGCGCTCGAGCAGTCGCGCCGTGTAGACTCCGCGAACTCCGCCACCATCGAACGTCAGAATCCGGTAAGCCATCGCATGCTCCTTTTCCCCTCAAAGGATGCGGGACGCGCGGATGGATCATGCATGAGCCGCGGCGACGCTGACAAGAGCGGCGGAATCGTTATTGCCGTCGTTTCCGGAATGGACGGTGAAGCGTGGTCCGCAGGCTCGTTGCCGATTATCGAGTGGTATGGACGATAATCGATCGGCTACGGATACATCCGGTTGTGATAGTCAATCGCTGACGAACTATGCAGTTATTTTATTTCGGTTTCTCGAATGACAAATCGGCCCAGGATTGCCGGGTCTTGATGAAAGCGTCGGGTGAGATACTGACCGCGCCGCGAAATGGCCAATCGAGCGCGACGATCAGCACGACTACGAGCGCCAGCGAGATCGCGACGGCCGCGGTCATCGCCAAATGCATGCGGAAATCATGGAATCCGAACAGGTAGGTAAAGCCGACCACGATCGCGCCGCCGAGAAAGATAATCCACCAGATAACTTCCGGCACGTGGCCTTGCGCGGCCGAGAGCCGGCTGGCTCGCGCGCGGTAAAGGCCGTTCAGCGTCCTGAGGATCTCGGCCTGAATCACCGCCTGGCCGAGATTTGCGGGCTGCATCGTGACGATCGCGCTATGCAGCTTGCGCAGCGGCGCCCATCCCTGATCCGGCGTATTGCCCACCTGCTGCGTGGGCCATTCGTCGTCGATCACGGTGGCGACGTATTGCCGCATGTCGTCGCGGATACTGGCGCCCACGTTCGCCGGCAAGCCTTGAGTATCGCGATAGACGCTGCCGACGTAATCCGCTTCCCGATCGACGATTTGATCCGCCTGGCTGAACGATTCCCAGGTCGCCACGGCGATAAACGCGAGCAGCACCGCATAAGTAACGCTAATCGCCGCGACGATAAAGCCGGCCAATTCGTTGTGCGTCCGGCGCACCTCGACGTGCACGAGGCGGTCGAAAATCGCCAGTCCGAGACACGACGCCCCCGTAATCAGCGCGACCAGAAGGGTTCCCCAGAGCCAGGTCGGATTGTTGTAGATCCAGTCCGTAATCATCCCTGCCGTTCCCCGCGTGGAAGTTCCTCAAGAAGAACCATAATGGCGGGTCTGGGCGAAGGAATTTTTTTTCGTCGCGGCCGCGGATACTGCCGCGGCGAATCGTTCGCCGGTGATGCTCCGAACAGGATTGAGACGGCCCGCGTGAGCCGCCGCTTGCTCCGATTGTCATAGCGAATCGGCGCCGCGCCAATTCGACCGCGTACCGCCGCGGCGCGCGGGTGCAAGGCCGCTATTTGCGGACGGCAAATAGCTGATGGTACGGATTCTTCACCGGCAGGCGCTCGAAACCGGCGAAGCCCGCCTCGCGCGCCAGTTCCCGCGCCAATCCTTCGCCGATCACCGCTCCCAGGCCCTCGCCGCCATTCGCCAGCGACACCGTCATGCAATGCATCGTGCTGGCGCCGTACATCGTGCGGCCGATCGGCGTGAGATTATCTTCGAGCCGATCCGAGGCGTCCGCCTCCGACCATAGCAGGATGCCGCCGGGCTTGAGCGCGCGCCGGATCGTCGACAGAGCGGCGCGCGGATGCGCCATGTCGTGGATGCAGTTGAAGGCCATTACCAGATCGAAGCGGTCGGCGGCGGGAATATTCTCGGCGGCGGCATGCTCAAAGACCAGACGATGCCCGATTCCGGCGTGCGCGGCTTTCGCGCGCGCCCGGGCGATCGAGGCGGCGTCGACGTCATAGCCGGTGAAACGCGAATTCGGAAAGGCCGCCGCGACCGGCACGATGCACTGGCCGGCGCCGCATCCGACCTCCGCGACCTCCGCGCCCGCGTCGAGTTTGGCCTTTAGTTCCGGCGCGGCCGGAATCCATTGGTCGGCGACCCACGCCTCGTAGCCGGCGTGGAACAGCCGTTCGATCGCCTCGATAATCTCGGACCCGAACGCGCTGAACGGCACGCCGCCGCCGGCGCGAAACGCGTCCATCAGCCCGCCGATCTGCCGATAGCATGCGACCGCGTACTGAAAGGCGCCGCCGGTGAAGTAAGTATTGTCTTCCCGGTTCAGCACCATCGCCTGCTCGCGAGTCATCCGGAAGGTCTCGTCGGCCGCGCGATAGTCAAGGTAACCGGCCGCCGCCATCGTCGAGGCCCATTCGCGAATATAGCGTTCGTTGAGTCCCGCCCGTTGCGCGATTTGCTGCGCGGTCAGCGCTTCGCCCGCCGCCATCAACTTGAAGAGGCCGAGGCGATCGCCGATATAGGCGAGCGCCACCGTGAGCGCGGCTCCGAAATCGAGACCGACCTGACGAGCCAGCGCGGCCGCCTGAGCGCGATCGAACCCTGCGTCTTCCATGGCCGAGACTTTAGCCGGAAAACCCGATTTCCGCCTAGCGCCCCAAATCGGCGCGCCAGCCGGACGTAAAAGCCGGCGTCGGCCCGGAAACCGAGGCCGGGCGCTCAAGCGGCGGATTGCGGCTCGACCTCGAAACCGGCCCGCTCGATCAACTCCCGCGTGCGATCGTAGGCCCATCCCGCCGTGGTCAAATAGCCGTTGACGAACACTGAATTGACCGCGTTAAATATCTCGCCCTGACGCGCGCCCAGATTCAGCTCGCGTCCGCCGGCGGCGCGAACCTCGCTGCGCGGATTGAGCAGGCGGAACAGGCAGGCGGCCTTGAGACATCGCTCCGGCGTCAGCGCGGACGCGTGCTCCAGCGGCGTTCCGGCGATCGGGTGCAAAAAGTTGACCGGCACCGAATCGGCGCGGAGGCGGCGCGTCGCGTAGGCCAAATCGACGATATCGTCGTCGCTCTCGCCCATGCCGATAATTCCGCCTGAGCATACCGATAATCCCGCCGCGCGCACGTTTTCGATCGTGCGCACGCGGTCGTCCCAGGTATGGGTCGTACAGATTTCGGGATAGAAGCGGCGGCTGGTGTTGAGATTATGGTTGATCCAGCCCGCGCCCGCTTCCTTGAGTCGCCGGGCCTGCGCCGCACTGAGCAGTCCGACCGAGAGACACAACTCCAGCGCCGGATACCGCGCGCGAATCCGCTCGCAGGCGTCGGCCAGATGCGCGATTTCGCGATCGCCCGGCCCGCGCATGCTCGCGACCATGCAGTAGCGTCGCGCGCCGCTCGCGACCGCCTGGCGCGCGCCGTCGCACAGCTCGTCAACGGTTTGCATCTTGTAGACGGGGATCTCCGCCCGCGAGACGCGCGATTGCGAGCAATAGCCGCAATCCTCCGGACAAATCCCGCTTTGGGCGTTGCGCAAAACGCAGATTTTGACCCGGCGTCCAAAAGCCGCCGCGCGCACTCTGAAAGTCGCCGCGAGCAGGTCCGGGAGACGGTCATCGGGGCAGTTCAGAATCGCCTGCGCTTTCCGCCGCTCCAGCTCCACGCCGGCGAGCGCTCGCGCGACCACGTCCGTCAAGTCCAAGTCGGTGAAATCCATCAGATCCATGATTTTGCTTTTGGCCGCCCGCCGGCGCGTCAAGAACGCGCGTTCGCTAACCTCTCGACACGGCCCAGGTTGAGCTGGCGGTGACCGCGACCGCGCCGTCTTCGTCCGTGACCTGCGCCTCGAGAAAGGCGAGCGTGCGACTACGCCGCAACACCCGGGCGCTTCCTTCGATCGGCCCGGGACGCATCGCGCGGAGAAAATTCAGCTTGAATTCGGCCGTCATCGCCCATTCGCCGTCCGCGAGCACCGACGCGATCGCGGTGGAAAACAGTTCGTCGACAAAGACCGCCAGATACCCGCCCTGCACCGTCCCGAAGGGATTCAGCGTGATCGCCGGCCGCGCGCGCCAAATCCATCGCGAGGCGCCCGCGCCGAACTCGATTGGCGCCATCCCGAGCGCCAGATTGGGCGAGCGATACTCGGCGACGCGATTCTCCCGAATCAGCCGGTTGATTTCCGTCAGCGGAGCGCGATTTTTCGACTCGGCCAAGGCTAATCGCCCTCAAATGGCGTCAAGCAGGCTCCAGACGGCTTGCAGCGCCACGCGGCCCGCTTCCAGCGTCGTCCCGTCGTCCGGCGCCGATCCGCGATTGCGTTCGATCATCTTTGCGACCGCCTGGGAATGATAAAGATCGGCCTCGCGATGCACGGTGAAGAACTTCAAGCCAGCTTCGTCAGTAATTCCGTAAAAGCGCCTGAGGCCGTCAATCTTGGCGTCCGCGACATCGCGAACCTGCGACTCGTAAACATAGAGCGCGGCGAATCCCGACTGAAGCGGCGACTCGCGGCTGAGCCGCGTGAAGGTCGCGACCAGCGCGTTGGTCGCCGGCATGGGTTCGGCCGCCAACACCTCCTCGCGCGCGAGGCCGAGCGCTTCGGCGAACCTGAGCCATAGCTCCGGATGGTTCTCGGCGCCGCGCTCTTCTTCGATCAGATTCTCCAGCAACTCCTGCCGCGTCGCCAAATCGTCGCATCGCGAATGCATCGCGCTCAGGTAACGTGGAAACGTCGCCACCTGCCGGTAATATTGCGCGGCGTAGGTGCGCAGACGTTCCACGGAAAGGGTTCCGGCGGTCCACTCCTGATAGAAGGGATGCTTCAACAGGCTCATTTCACCGTTCAAAAAATCAAGCGACGCGATTAGGTCATGGCGTGGCATTCGAATACCTCGATCGTTGACTCGGCTCGACAAAGATTGCCTCGAAAAGACCGGCAAAATCCGGCTTTCGCGAATCCAAGAACTTTTCAGTAACGTTCGTGGGAGTCAACTTCGCGCCGGTTCGGGCGGTTTTCCGGGCGCCAGGCCACGAGTCGTCGCGGCGTTCACGACCGGGTCATCGGCGGCGCGACGTATCCGTCCTGTCGCGACGACTCGATCCCACTGGCTATGGAACGCGCTTCGCCCCGCGATTAGCCTGCGAAGCCGATCGCGGGGCGAAGATTATGGCGCCTAGCGAGCTTATGAAGCGCTCATTTGGGCGCCGGCGAAAACTCCAGGATTCCGGCAAGGGTCGCCAGCACGTCGCCGTCGTCGTCGCCGCTGAGCGTCAGGCTGCCGGTTCCCGCTCCGCCTTCGCCAGGGCCGGATTTTCCCGTGAGTTCGGCGAACTTTGCGCCCGTTCCGCCGGTAACGTAGAAGCTGCCCGTCAGGACCGTCGGACCCACGGCGGGCGCGGTCGGCGTCGCGCCCACGTCGCATTGGGTTCCGTCGAAGCCGAGCGCGATAGTGCTGTTCTTGCCGACGTTGATCGTGATGGTCCCGCTGGCCGGCGCGCAGCTTCCGTCGCTGCCGTTAACGCCCGGCGTGAGCGACGACACCACGTTGAGATTCGCGGTGAACGTCGCCTGTCCGATTGGCGCCCCGTGCAGGTCTCCGCTCAGGGCAAAGCAATCGATGCCGCTGGGAGTGCCGGTGGGGCACGTCACCGCCGCGGCCAATCCGGCGCCCGAGCCTGAAGCGCTGAAGTTCTGGATCGTTGTCCTCGGCTGCGGCGTTGGACGGCCCTTGGCGAAAACGCTGGTTGGCAAAAGGCCAGTCAGGCCGAGGGCCAGAAGAATTGTCGCCGCTCTTCCTCCATGCGCGCCCCATTTCGCATTAGATACGCATTTCATCGCTATGTCCCCTCCATCCTTCGGGCTGTTCGCCCGAAATCCGCAATAATCAGAAAATTCTGATTATTGATGTTCTGGATAACACCGCTCGCCGGGTGCGACAAGGGCCTAAAGACTCATTTCACACTTGGCGGCTGTCTGGCTCAATTGGATAATGCGTAATCCAATCATCGCCCGATTCGCCTAATCGACGGCTGAAGACGGAGATATGCCAATGATACTGGTCAAACGCGGACCTTCGGATGAATCGCCGTCAGTACGCGGCTCGAAGTACGATTCGGATTTCTTTGGGCGCCGGCGCTTGAGTCGTTGCAACGAAAACCGGCTTGGCGCGCGTCGCCCGGCGCCCGCGGCGCGTTATCGCACAGCGGCTTGACTAAGGTTTCGAAGTCCGGCGGACGGTCCTTACCAGCCGCCCGTTTTCGAAGTAATCCGTGCTGTCCGCGACGCCGCATCCGTCCGGATCATGTTCGACCATCGCCAGTTCCCCGTTGCGGTAGATTTCCACGGTTTCCGGCTTGCCGTCGAAGTTGTCGTCGCGCGTCACCTGCGACAATCCGCCATTGCGATACTCTTGCACCAGATCGATCCGGCCGTCATGATTGCGGTCTTGCTCGACTTTGGTCAGCTTGCCGTTGTCGTAGGTCTTAATCAGATCGGCTTTGCCGTCGCCGTTGGTGTCAAAGGCGTCGATAGTTTCGGAATTGCCGCTCCGATACACCCATTCATCGACGCGGCCGTCATGATTGCGATCGTAAGTGGCGGTCGGGGCGGGGCGAGGCGAGCATCCGGGCATCAAGCCAATGACGCAGAGGCAGATCAGGAATCGGCGGAGCGCCCGCATATCCATCGTCTCTATTGCACGGCGGATTATCTCGCAAGCCGCGCTGGCGCTGTTGGCGCTCTCGCTGCTGCCGCCGGCGGGACCGTTCCGAAGCGAATATCACGCCGCGGCGTCCGGAATGCTCAAGCCGCTGCTGTTCGAGCGTCTGCGGCCGCTGACCGCGACGTATGGAGTTGTTCCGCCCGGGCGGGCGGAATCCGCAGCGGTGGCCGACTCGGCCGGCCGCCATTTATTTAATTCCCGGCGCGTCAATCGCGCCCCCCGCTTAACGCATCGCGGCCGTCCGTCTATGATGACCGCCGGCGCCGTCGCGTCCCGATCCGTTTGGGCGTGGCGTTCCCGCGCGCCGCCAAAAATCTGAATCGTTCCCCGCTGACGATTGGCCGGCCGCGTATCGCGCCGGACGCCCGAACGCGACCCGCGCTCGCGTCCGGACGCCGCGCGGCCTTAATCAGGCGGGCCGTCCGGCCGGCGCTTTGTCGTGCGCCCGGCATGGTCCGCCGCGATGGGGATTCACAATGCGATGCGGATTTTTTTCGCCGTGCGCCGCCGCCGCCATGCGCCCGGCCGCGGCGCTATTCGCCCTGACGCTGGCCGCGGCCGTCGCGGTCGTTGGTCGCCCTTTTTCAGCCCGCGCCGATCAATCATGGGGACCCGCCACCAGCGGTCCGGAATTCACCGGCACGGCCGAGGTCGAGCCCTTCGGTTCCTGGTACTACGAGCCGTGGGCGTATGGTTATCACGATCTGCGCTATGGCACCTGGGAGGTGGCGATGCCGCAACGGCTGGCGGTGGGCGTCGGCCACGGCCTCGAGCTCGACCTTTATCCGAATTTCATCCTGAACACGGTCGGGCCGCCGGTCACGCCGCCCGGCAAATTGACCGACCGCTTCGGCGTGGGCAATCTGCACTTCGAATTGAAGTACGGGTTGACCAGCGACGCTGACACCTATCATCTGCTGGCGACGCCGTCGCTTTCGATCAAGACGATCACCTGGATTCCGACCGGCAACTATCAGCATCTGAGTCCGAGCGCCTACAACACCGATCAGTTCGGCAACGGCACGTGGAACGAAGGCGTCGGCCTGCTCGTCCGCAAACGCTTCAAGCCGTTCGAGTTCTACGGCGAGTTCGACGAAATCGTTCAATTTCCGACCCGGGTCCACGCCGGATATCAATTCAACAACGGCATCACGCAGGTCCCCGCCGGACCGTCGCTACGCATGACCGACGGCAATCTGGTGAACTATGCCGCCGCCTTCGAGCATGTGCTTAATTCCCAATACGGGCTGGGTTACGTGCTCGAAATCGCTGGACAATCGCAGAGCCGGCGCAATCCGTTCTTCGGCCGCGCCAACGCTCCGGCATGGTCCTATCTATGGGCCGTGCCGACGCTGGAATTGACCTGGCCAAAAACCGAGCGCCTTGAGACCACCTGGGGCGTCGGCGCGGTCCTGCCGGCCTATAATTGGGATTTTCCCAAAACGATCGGACCAATCTTCACCGTCACCTTCTATTTCAATGGCAAGTACGGACGCCGCGGCGAATGATTACTCGAGTCGATTCGTTTCGTCCGCCACCCCCCGCGCGCACGACAACCAGCGCCAATGAGACGGCGGCGTTCCACCAGTTGCGCTTACCGAGAACGTGGTCGGCGTACTGCTCGTCCCATTCCTGCCGCGCTTTGAGATAGACGCTGCCTTCCATTGCCGACCCCT
>JAJXYM010000230.1 GCA_021780585.1 Deltaproteobacteria bacterium | reverse complement strand
CTGGCGTTACCATCCAGCGCTCGCTGTCGCCCAGCGCAACATCGGTGATGGTCTCACCCGGCTCAAGCTGAACGTCGGTGGTGCGCAGCGGCGCGCACTTGATGACCGGCTCGGCGACTTCGCCGTAGGGATACAGCACGTAAGCCGGCGTGGTGTACGACGGCCACGCTCCGGTCTTGCCGTGCTCGGCGACCGCCTGCCTGACTTGGAGCGGCTGCTGGGCGAGAAGCTTCGCTCCGGTCACCGGCGCAGGCGCCGTCTCCGGCTTGGGCGCGGCGTGGGTTACGAGCGTGAGAGGCGGCGGTGGCGGCTGTTGCGACGCGCATCCGCCCAGCCCGAACGCGAGCGCGATACCGATGGCTGCAATCTTGTCTCGCATCGGAGTCCTCCGTCAGCTTCGCTGCTCCGTCCAACTGATTCGCGTCACGTAAAAGCCGAGTGGATTGTCGAGGATCGAGGCGTCGGACGCTTGCGGCGCCATCTCCGTGTCGAGCACTGCCTCCCAATGCGTGGTTGCGATGGGCGCTCCATCGAGGCCGAGCGCCTGCTCCGTCCAGCGCACCTGCCACGTCGCGTCGGACAGCTTCAGGATCGAATCGATCTGGACGGTTACCGTCGTATGCTGCGCGACCTTGAACGGGTCATGGGCGAGGTTCTGATCGTGGTAGTAGTTCTCGAGGAACTTGTAGGCCGCGCCGCGCACCCGGCTGTAGACTTCGCCGATTACTTGATGCTCGGCCTGCGGATCGGCGATCACCTCGCGCGTGTCGCGGATGAAGCCGGCCAACTCGTAACGCACCATCCTTTCCGTGGTTAGCTGCGCGGCGCTCTCGCCGAGCGCGGTGGGCGCTGCCAGCGCGTAACCGAGACCATCGACCCGGACGATGTAGGGGATGAATCTGCTGCGCGTGCTGACCCGCACAAGTCCGAAGGCGAGGACAAGCGAGAGCATCAGCAGGCCGGCCGCCGCGATCTGCCAGTTGCGCTTGCCGAGAACCAAATCGGCGTAGCGCTCGTCCCATTCCCGCCGCGCCTTGGCGTAAACGCTACCGTCCATCGCTGCCTCCATCAGGACGCAGGGCTTCTCCGAGTCGCGCACGACGACTCGAAAGCGAGTTTGTGATGGGAAGGGAAAAGCGCAGCGCGCGCCGAATCCAACCTCGCGCTGTGTCCCGATCTATGAACTCGGGAACGTGGAGATCGGCGCGATCAAATTTTCTGGCAAAATTCTGGCAAACTTGGCGGGAAAAGGCGGGAAATGCGGTTCCCGGCCGGGAAGCGACGAATGCAGAAACACCTTGTGCCGCAAGGGTTTTCATCCCTCGGGCTCCTCGTCGTTCCCGGTGTCAACGGAATTAGCAATCTGGTGCCTTCGACCACTCGGCCACCTCTCCGCTGAAGCGATTTTTTAGCAATTCTGGAGGCTTTTGCCCAACCATATTGCCTTGCCCGAGGCGCTGAATCCATCCCCGCGGGCGGATCGTGGAAATTTTTGGCGGAACAATCCGCTCCTCCGGCCGGAGATACGCCATACGCACCGAGCTTGCGGGCCAAAACCGGACATTTCCGGTCGCCATCGAACAGCGAAGGGCGGCACACCGCATCGTTCGGAAAAATGCGCCAAGATATTCACGGACGCTATTCCGCGAAGGGCTTACCCGAACCGCCGACGCCGGTTCGCCGATCCCGGATTCGCGCGACTCCGCTTTTGCGTCACGTCGGCATGAGGAGGCATGCCGAATCGACGGCGAACAGGTAGAAAGAAAGGCGGCTTAACGCATCGCGGCGGATCAATCATGGCCCGGTCCGCCTCACGATACAAAACGGGCCATGACCTGCTCGCCCAGCAAGCGCATGTCGCGAAGCTGACGCTCGAGGTTGCCGCCCAACGGCCCGATCCATAGTTTGGTTGCGCCGGCTGCGGCGACCTCCTCGATCCTCGCTATCCAGTCGTTCGGATTGCCGGCGATGGCGAAGCGCTGAATCGCGTAGTCAGTCAGACCCAACTCTTCCATCCGCCTGGTATTGCGGCCGCTGTGCAGTACATGATCGTATAGTTCGTAGCCGTCGACGTATTCCTGGACCCGGCCGCGAAGTTCGTCGGGCAGGTGCTTGCCCTCCAGACTGAACCGCATCGCGTGATTGAGAATCGACGACACGGAGCCTTTGACGTTCTCGATCGCCTTGTCGCGATTCTCGTGCAGCGACGTGCGCGCGGTGAACCAGATGTCGATCGCGGACGGATCGCGATCGGCCTCGCGCGCGCCGGCGCGAACCCTCGCCACGGTGTCGCGAATAACCTCGCCGAAGAGACCGGTTCCCGCGATCACGCCGTCGCCGATCGCGCCGCCCAGATGCAGCATCCGCGGCCCTTCGGCGCAAATATAGATTGGTATTCGATGGCGCGCGACCACCCCCGACCAGCGCACGCGCTGCGGCCGGCCCTGGTAGGTCGCTTCGCCCGTGGCGAGCAGGTCGCGGACACAGGCGACGTAGTCCGCAATCCGCGCGCGCGACGCGATTTTGTAGCCGATGTTGAGCACGGCGCTGTCGCCGCTGGCGATTTCCATGAAGGCGCGGCCGTCGGTGAGGCTGTCGAGCGAGGCCAGAAACGAGGCCATCACCTGCGGTTCGCGCGTCAATGGGTTGGTCGGGCGCAAGCCGACCGAAGCCCGGGTCGCCGCAAGCGCCATCAAAGTGGCGCGCACGTAGGCGTCGCCGCCGATGAAGGCGGAGTCGTAAGTGCCGATCGCCTCCGCGCCATAATCCTCGGCCATCTTCACCAAATCGCCGAAGCGGCTGGCCTCGTCGCGCCGCAGCAGCGGACCGCCGGGGGCCATGATAATTCCGAATGCAACCCGCATGGTTATCGCTCCGATACCGGTTGATTGAGCGTCCGCCCGAATCCGGCGCCAGCGCGACGCGACGGTCGGTCGCGCAAGGCTCCGGCGCCGGCCAAAAATCGCAACGTCACGGCTCCGCCGCTAGCTCACATATCAAACTCGCCGCCAATCTTCGAATGGAATTGGCGCAAATCCCCAGCTTCGACAAAGGCGCGATTCAGCCGGCGTCAAGACCGCGGCGGCGCTGACCGGCCTTCGCGGCGCGCAATAGCCATAGGCGCAGTTCGTCAAGATACAGATAGACCACCGGCGTCGTATACAGCGTCAGCATCTGACTGACCGCCAGTCCGCCGACGATCGCGATACCGAGCGGCCGGCGCAGTTCCGATCCCATGCCGGAGCCAAGCGCGAGCGGGAGGCCGCCGAGCAGCGCCGCCATCGTGGTCATCATGATCGGCCGAAAGCGCAGCAGGCACGCCTGATAGATCGCCTCCGCCGGCGCGACGCCCGAGCCGCGTTCGGCCTCGAGCGCGAAGTCGATCATCATGATGGCGTTTTTCTTGACGATGCCGATCAGCAGGATGATGCCGATGAGCGCGATCACGCTCAGTTCCGTATGGCAAATCATCAGCGCCAGCAACGCGCCGACCCCCGCCGACGGCAGCGTCGAGAGAATCGTGATCGGATGTATGTAGCTTTCGTAGAGTATCCCCAGGACGATATACACGACGATCAGCGCGGCGAGGATCAGGAGCGGTTCATTGGCCAGCGAAGCGGTGAAGGCTTGCGCCGTGCCGGCGAAGTCGCCGCGAATCCCGCTCGGCAGGTGGATTCGGCTTTCCGCCGCCTGGATCGCGTCGACCGCTTCGCCCAGGGCCACGCCGCGCGCCAGATTGAACGAAATCGTCACGGCGGGAAACTGTCCCTGATGATTGACCTCGATCGGCGTCACGGTATTGCGATCGCGCGCGAACGCGCTCAGCGGCGCCATCGATCCGTCGGCGGCCCTGACGTAGATTTCCCTGAGCCACATCGGGTCCTGCCAGAACTCGGGCGCGACCTCCATCACCACATAGTATTGATTCAACTGGGTATACATCGTGGAGACTTCGCGCTGGCCGAAGGCGTCGTACAGCGTGTTGTCGATCGTCCGCGCGCTGATCCCGAGCCGCTCCGCGGTGCGCCGATCGATCTCCAGGGCGGCGTCGAGTCCGCTGTTCTGCTGGTCGCTGCTGACGTCGCGCAGTTGCGGCAAACCGCGCATCGCCGCAAGCAGCCGCGGAGCCCACTGATTGAGCTGATCGAGGTCCTGGCTCTGCAGCGTGTACTGATACTCGGCGCTCTCCAGCCGGCCGCCGATGCGTAAATCCTGCACGGCCTGAAGATAGAGCCGGGCGCCGGGCACGTCCGCGGTATGCCGGCGCAGGCGGCTGATCACCCGCGCGGCGCTGAGCCGGCGCACCCGGAGCCGCTTGAGCGAGATGAACATGCGGGCGTTGTTGGTCGCGCCGCCGGGGCCGCCGGTAAAGGCGATTACATGCTCCACCGCGGGATCGGCATTGACGATCGAGACATATCGCGACAGCCGCGTGCGCATCGCCTGAAACGAAGTGTCCTGATCGGCCTCAATCATGCCCATCAGCCGGCCGGTGTCCTGCTCGGGGAAAAAACCCTTGGGAATAACGGCGTAGAGAAACACGCTGAGGGCGAGCGTCGCGATCGTCGCCGCAAGCGTCAGGCGGCGACGGCGCAACGCCCACGCGAGGCTCCGGCGGTAGCCGTCGGCGATGCGATCGAACATGCGATCGCCGAATTGATGGAAGGCGCCGCGGGCGCGGTCGTCGATCGGCCGCAGCAGCTTCGCGCACATCATCGGCGTGGTGGTCAGCGAGACCACCAGCGAAACCGCGATCGCCGCCGACAGGGTGACCGCGAACTCGCGGAACAGCCGGCCGACGATTCCGCCCATCAGCAGGATCGGGATGAACACCGCGATCAGCGAGAGGCTGATCGAAACGACCGTGAAGCCGATTTCGGCCGCGCCGCGCCGCGCCGCCGCCAAGGGCGTGAGGCCCCGCTCGCGGTAGCGCGAGATATTCTCGATTACGACGATCGCGTCATCGACCACGAAGCCGGTCGAAATCGTCAGCGCCATCAGCGACAGATTGTCGAGACTGTAACCGCACAGATACATCACGCCGAACGTGCCGACCAGCGAGATCGGGACGACGATGCCGGGGATCAATGTGGCGCGCAGATTGCGCAGGAACAGAAACACCACCAGCACCACCAAGGCCATCGAGACCAGCAGCGTGAGTTCGACGTCGCGCACGGAGGCGCGAATCGTGGTGCTGCGATCGAGCACGACGGAAAGATCGATCGCCGGCGACAGGAAGGCCTTGAGTTGCGGCAGCGCCGCGCGGATCTCATCGACAGCGTCGATAATGTTCGCGCCGGGCTGGCGAAAAATAATCAGCATCACGGCGGGCTTGCCGTCGACGATGCCGGCCGTGCGCACGTCCTGCATCGCGTCGGAAACCCGGCCGACGTCCGCCAGCGTCACCGCGGCTCCATTATGATATCCCACGATCAACGGCCGGTATTGCGCCGCCTTGAAGAGCTGGTCGGTCGCGCCGAGCGCCACCGTCCGCTCGCGCGTCGTCAATTGTCCCTTGGGGCGGTTGACGTTGGCGCCCGCGAGCATCGCGCGCACGTCCTCAAGACTGATGCCGTAACTGTTGAGCTGCGTGGGATTCAGATCGACGCGCACGGCGGGCAACGCGCCGCCGCCCACCAGCACCTGGCCGACGCCGCTGAATTGCGCAAGCTTCTGCGCCAGGATCGAGGAGGCGGCGTCATACATCCGCCCGCGGCTCACCGTGTCGGAGGTGAGCGCGATGATCAGGATCGGGGCGTCGGCGGGATTTACCTTTTTGTAGATGGGATTGCTCGGCAAATTGCCCGGCAGATTGCCGCGCGCGGCGTTGATCGCGGCCTGCACGTCGCGCGCGGCGGCGTCGATATCGCGGCTGAGGTCGAACTGCAGAACGATATTGGTCGCGCCGAGAAAACTGGTGGAGGTCAGTTCGGTAAGGCCGGCGATTCGCCCGAATTGCCGTTCGAGCGGCGTCGCCACGGAGGACGCCATGGTCTCGGGACTGGCGCCGGGCAGCGACGCCTGCACCTGAATCGTGGGAAACTCGACCTCCGGCAGCGGCGCCACCGGCAGCATCCGGAAACCGGCCAGTCCGGCCAGCGCGATCGCTATCGTCAGCAGCGTAGTGCCGACCGAATTGCGGATAAAGATTTCCGAGAGGTTCATGCCGCCCGCATCGACGCCGCCTCCGCAGCCGCGGCGCGGTCTCCGCGCTTGCGCCGCGCGGCCAGCCGCTCGAACGCCAGAAACACCACCGGCGTGGTGTAGAGCGTCAGCAACTGGCTCAGCAACAGCCCGCCGACGATCGCGACGCCCAGCGGCCGTCGCAATTCCGCGCCCGTGCCCGCGCCGATCGCCAACGGCAAGCCGCCGAGCAGCGCCGCCATCGTGGTCATCATGATCGGCCGAAAGCGCAACAGGCACGCCTGATAGATTGCCGCTTCCGGCGACTTGCCCTCCTCGCGCTGCGCCGCCAGCGCGAAGTCGATCATCATGATGGCGTTTTTCTTCACGATGCCGATCAGCAGGATGATGCCGATGAGCGCGATCACGTTGAGATCGAGGCCGCAGATCATCAGCGCCAGGATCGCGCCCACGCCCGCCGACGGCAGCGTCGAGAGAATCGTGAGCGGGTGGATGTAACTTTCGTAGAGCACGCCGAGCACGATATAGACGGTGACCAGCGCGGCGAGAATCAGCAGCGGTTCGTTCGCCAGCGCCGCGCGAAAGGCCGCCGCGGCGCCCTGGAAGCTGGCCGCGATACTCGCCGGCATCCCGACGTCGCGCGCCGCCTGGCGAATCGCGTTGACCGCGTCGCCCAGCGCGTAGCCGGGCGCGACATCGAACGAAATCGTCACAGCGGGAAACTGACCCTCGTGATTGATCACGAGCGGCGCATGGGTCTCTTCCAGATGGGTGAAGGCGGCCAGCGGAGTCTCGCCGCCGCCGGCGGTCGGCAGATAGAGATCGGCAAAATCCACTGGACTCGCCGCGAAGTTGGGCTCGACCTGAAGCACGACGTGGTACTGATTGAGCTGGGTGAAGATAGTCGAAATCTGGCGCTGGCCGAAGGCGTCGTAGAGCGTATCGTCGATCATTTGCGGCGTGACGCCGAGGCGCGACGCCGTCGCGCGGTCGATAATCAAACGCGCCTCGAGACCGCCGTTCTGCTGATCGGTGGCGACGTTCATAAGCTGCGGCAGCGTCGTCAGCCGGTCCACCAGCCGGCCGGTCCATTGCGCCAGTTCGTCGGGATTCGGATCCTCGAGACTGTATTGGTATTGCGTGCGGCTGACGCGATCCGCGACCGTCAGGTCCTGGACCGGCTGCAGGTAGAGCCGGACGCCGGGCACGCGCGCCAGCGCCGGGCGCATCCGCGCGATGACGGTCTCGATTCCGGCGCGGCGCTCAGCCAATGGCTTCAGATTGATCAACAACCGCCCGCTGTTGAGCGTGGTGTTGGTTCCGTCGATTCCGACGAACGACGACAGGCTTGCGACCGCCGGATCGTGCAGAATCACCTGGGCGAGCGCCCGCTGGCGCCGCGCCATCGCGCCGAACGAAATCGCTTGCGGCGCCTGCGACACGCCCTGAATCACGCCGGTGTCCTCGACCGGGAAAAATCCTTTCGGCGCGATTATGTAGAGAATCACCGTCAGCGCCAGCGTGCCGATCGCCACCATCAGCGTGGCGCCCTGATGGCGCAGGACCCATTTGAGCGTCCGGTCATAGCGCGCGAGGGTCGCCGCGAAGGCGCCCTCCGACGTGCGATACCACCAGCCCTGCCCGCTCGCCGGCGTGCGCCGCAGCAGCCGCGCGCACATCATCGGCGTCAGCGTCAGCGACACGATCGCCGAGACCAGGATCGTCACCGCCAGCGTCACCGCGAACTCGCGAAACAGCCGCCCGACCACGTCGCCCATGAACAGCAGCGGAATCAGCACCGCGATCAACGAAACCGTCAGCGACACGATCGTGAAGCCGATTTGCCGGGAGCCTTGCAGCGCGGCTTCCAGCGGCGCCATCCCGTCTTCGATCAGCCGCGTAATATTCTCGATCATCACGATCGCGTCATCGACGACGAAGCCGGTCGAGATCGTGAGCGCCATCAGCGACAGGTTGTCGAGGCTGTAGCCGAGCAGGTACATCACGCCGAACGCGCCGATCAGCGACAGCGGCACGGCGACGCTGGGGATGATGGTGGCTTCGAGCTTGCGCAAAAAGACGAAAATCACCATCACGACCAGCGCCACGGTCAGCAGCAGCTCGAATTGCACGTCGGCGACGGAGGCGCGAATCGTGGTCGTGCGATCGGTCAGCACCGCCAGTCGCACCGACGGCGGCAGACCGCTCTGCAAGCGCGGCAACAACGCCTTCACGCGATCCGCGACGGCGATAATGTTGGCGCCGGGCTGACGCCGCACATTGAGGATCACCGCCGGCGCGTCGTTCATCCATGCCGCCTGCTGAAGGTTTTCGGGCTGGTTGACGACGCGCGCCACGCTCGCCAATTCGATCGGCGCGCCATTGCGGTAGGCGACGATCAGCGGCCGATAATCCGCGGCCGTCAGCAACTGATCGTTGGCGCCGATCGTGTACGCCTGCAGCGCGCCGTCGAAGTTGCCCTTGGCCTCATCGACGTTGGCCGCCGCGATCGCCGTCCGCAGCGCTTCAAGGCTCAGGCCGTACGCGCTCAGCACGGTGGGATTCGCCTCGACGCGCACGGCGGGCTTCTGTCCGCCGCCGATACTGACGAGACCAACGCCGGGAACCTGGGAGATTTTTTCGGCCAGCCGCGTGTCGGCCAGGTCTTCCACCTGGTCGAGCGGCAGATCCGGCGAAGTCAGCGCCAGCGTCAGGATCGGCGCGTCGGCCGGGTTGATCTTGCTGTAAATCGGCGGATTCGGCAGATCGGACGGCAGATAGGTCGCGGCCGCGTTGATCGCCGCCTGCACCTCCTGCTCGGCCACGTCGATATTGAGCGAGAGCGTGAACTGAAGCGTGATCACCGAGCTGCCGAACGAGCTGTTCGAGGTCATCTGGTTGAGTCCGGGAACCTGCCCGAACTGCCGCTCCAGCGGCGCGGTCACCGACGAGGCCATCACCGTCGGACTTGCGCCGGGATAGAAGGTGACGACCTGAATCGTCGGATAGTCAACCTCCGGCAGCGCCGAAACCGGCAGCTCCTTGTAGGCGATCGCGCCGGCCAGCAGGATCGCCGCCATCAGCAGCGAAGTCGCGACCGGCCGCAGGATAAAGATGCGCGAGGGGTTCACGGCGCGCCGCTTTCCGCTAAGGCGTTCGACGCCATCCGCGCCCGCACTCTGGCGCCGTCGCGCAGCTTGTCGACGCCTTCGATCACGACCATTTCGCCCGGCGCGAGGCCGGTCGCGATCGCGCTCAGGCCGCCTTGCGCGGCGCGCACCGTAACCGGCCGCGTCACCACCGTGTCATGCGGATCGACGACGTAAACGAACGATCCCCGCGGACTCTTCTGCAGCGCGGCCGTGGGCGCCAGAACCACATCGCGCAAGCTTCCGACCAGCAACTTGACGTTGACGAACTGGTTCGGAAACAGCATGTTGTCCGGATTCGAAAAAATCGCCTTGAGCTTGATCGTCCCGGTGCCCTGATCGATCTGGTTGTTCGTCGTCAACAGGGTTCCGACGGCGAGCTGGTCGCTGAACGAGCGGTCCCAGGCCTCCACCGCCAGCGGCCCGCGGCGCATCGCGCGCGCCACTTCCGGTAAATTGTCTTCCGGGATACTGAACAGCACCGCGATCGGCTGAAGCTGGGTAATCACCGCCAATCCCTGCGTATCCGACGCATGGACAATATTGCCGGGATCAACCAGTCTGAGCCCGATCCGGCCGGTGATCGGCGCCGTGATCCGACAGTACGTCAGATTAAGCTTCGCGCTCGCGATCGCGCCGCGGTCGCTCGTCACGGCGCCCTGATATTCGCCCAGACTCGCGCGCTGATTATCCAAATCCTGCCGCGCGATAACATTGCTGGCGTAAAGCCGCTCGTCCCGCTCCAGCGTGATCTGCGCGTCGGCCAGCGCGGCCTGATCTTTTTCGAGCTGTCCCTGGGCCTGCAGCAGTTGCACCTGATAGGGGCGCGGATCGATCCGCGCCAGCAACTGCCCGGCCTTGACAAACTGACCTTCGGTAAACGCCACCTTGACCAGTTCGCCATCGACCCGGCTCTTGAGCGTGACCGTATAGAACGCGCTGACCGATCCCAATCCGTCCAGATAGACGTCAAGATTGCCGCGAATCGACCGCGCCACGGTCACCGGCACGGCCGGATGCGGCGCCGCCGCGGACGCCTCGGCGGGCGTCGCACGAACCCCGATCAGTCTGGTCGCGGTCAGATATCCGGCGATCGTCAACAGGGCGAGCGCGGACAACCAGGTCCATCCAGATCTGGAGCCGCGCCGAATCGCGTCCGCCGCCGGACCACCGGCCGGAGCCGCCGCTGACGACGCTGGAGGTCGTGCGCCCGCATTATGCTCGCTCGTGGCCATCTCGTAACTCGCTCGAAATCCGGGGTTTCATGGCGAGAGCGGCGTCACGGCGATCGATATGGCGCCAAGGTCCCGTCAAATCGACCGTCCGATCCTTCGTCCACCCACCGGAGCGCAATCCCGCCGCGGTCCGCCCGACGACCGGACCAATCTGGCGACCACGCTCGATTAATCCACAATGGCGCTTATGGATCGTCCAGCCAAGGCCCCTTCAACCCGCCTCCAGGCCGAGTGGCGTGGCCGACGCCGGGATGGCAAGCCGTAACGAATCAGTGCGCTCCATAGCAACCATCCAGCGCCGCGCGTAAGACGAACGCGGGAGCGCTTTTGACGCTCCCGCGCCTCACGTCCAGCGGATGAAATCCTCGTCACGCCAGCGCTCTATTCGAACGCGGGAGACGCTTGCGACGATGACGACGGCACGCCCGAGGCCTGCGCCCGCGCCTGCTGGAAATAGCCATGAATTTGCTGACGAGCGTTCTCAACCTCGGTCAGCAGTTGCGTCGCCGCGGCGCGCTGAGAGCTATTTAACAAGGCGGTCACTTGTTGGGAGATGTTTATCTTCTCTTCCAGCAAGGCATTTTGCGCGCTCTCCAGACGCTGCCGGGCGGTCGCGACATCGCCGCCTGAAACAAGTGCTTGCGCGAGCGCTTCCCGGGCCGCGCGAACATTCTGACAATCGGTCTTCAGCGTGGGCCGCGCGCCCTTGAAGATCTCCTTCGCCGTGGCCTTTTGATTCGGTTGAAGCACCGTCCAAACCGCCTTCATCCCGGGCGTAGGCGACCCATGATGTTCCGGATATGCGTACGCCATCGGCGCGCACAGCCCGAGCGCAAACAGCGCCCCGGCAATCGACCTGACGGATTTGAAACTCATATCGACCTCCTGCGAGTGGAGAGCGCCTTCGGCCGCATCGGTAATGCCGCTCGGCGCCGCCGGCCGGGCGCTATCGGCGTGGAACCCGCTGCTCCGCCTTTCGCGTTCTCCTGATCGATAAGACGATTCAAACCTGTCGCCGGTTAGCATCGCCCCACGCTGGCGCAGAGTGTCACGAGGCGCCGTCAGATTTGTCGCAGGCCGAGAGCTCCACCCCGGAAGCGACCGGAGGTGACCGGATTTAGTGGACAGCGTTGAGGCGAACGGAAAAAGAACGTTCCGGATGCCTGGAACCCACCCACGGTATCCGCCTGAGTAGCGGCAATGAATTGGGCGATGGCCCGCGCCGGCCGAGTCGGAGCTCAACACATAAACGAAGCTGCTCCAGCAACGCTCGGATACGTCCTGCGCATGCCCGCACGCCCGGCACGCGACCGAGGAAGTCCGTCGGAAGCGCGAACGGATGGCGTGAGCGAATTGCCTTTTTGAAAATTCCTGACGCGCCGGTGCGCGCCCCCGCCATGCTGACGACCGAGTCCGCGTGTTCGGGGCAACCCCGCCAGGCGATTGCGAAGGTCTCCCGGCGCTAACGGGCAGCCGGCGCAATCAGGCTTTTGTTTCGACTTCGATCGGCACCTTGCGGGAACGGCTCTGCTCTGGAATCGACGCCGTCAACTCAAGCACACCGTTGCGATAGGCGGCCTTTATATCATCGCCCTTGACGCCCTCGGGCAGGCGCACCATCCGTTCGAAGCTGCCGTAGGAGACCTCGCGATGCAAGAAATCTTTGGTCTTTTCCTCGGTCGTACGCTCGCGCTTGCCGCGGATCCGCAGTTCGTCGCCGGTGACGGTAATCTCGACATCCTTCGGGTCGACGCCGGGCAGGTCGGCGCGAATCGTGAGCTTGTTACCCTCGACAAAGGATTCGAGCGCGGGCGCGAGGCCGGCGTCAGGTTCCCGCGGCGCGCGTCCACCGAGAAACCGATTCAGCAAATCGTCAAAATCCCGGCGAAAGCGATCCATTTCGCGAAACGGCGACCACGCCTGAACTTCACGTGCCATGATTTCCCGTACCTCCCTTCAATTTCCGCCCGTCACTTTCAAGCGTAATCATCGCGCCCGTGAGCGCAAGAAAATACTCTGGCTGACGCGGATCGTCCTCCATCGCCGAGGCGCGTAAGATAAGCATCGCCCACAGATGGACGACGCCGCACTATTGAGCGTTGGGACTTCCGGCCGCTGGCGGCGACGCGTAGCCGGGCGGCGGCGGTTGCGCCGACGACGCCTGCGGCGACACCGGCGTCCCGCCCGCTAACGCGGGATTGACGGAATCGGCGGCTTGGCGCTGGCGCGGCGACACATAAAAATAAAGCCCGGCAAGGATTACGACGATCGCAATCACGACAATCGCACCCGAGCGGCGGGAGCGTTTGGGCGCCACCACGTCGAGCGGATGGTCGAGGCGCGGCGCGGGATTACTATCGGCGCGTTGCACTTCGCGCACGAAGCGCATCGCCGCCTCGTCCTGATCGATCGCCAGATAGGCCGCATAGCGGCGCACAAACGGCAGCATATAGAGCTGGTCCGCGATCATCGAATAGTCGTCGCTTTCGATCATGCGGACGTAATGCGCGGGGATGCGGGTTTCGCGGGCGACGTCTTCGCGCGACCGGCCACGACGCTCGCGAGCCGCTGAAAAATCCGCGCCCAACGTCGGTTCGGCGGTTTTGGCGGCGGCCGCGGAACGATTCGGCGTCGCGCCGGGTTTGGCTCGTTCGCCGGCGGGCGGCGTTTCGGACTTCGCAGGCGCGGCGGACGATTCGCCGCCACTTTCGGGGGGATTCGGACTTGGCGAGGAGTCGGTTGGAGATTGAGACTCATCCGCCGCTGGTGCGTCTTTGTCGCTCACCGGATGCTCTGCGCGCCTCTCAACGTTATTCGAGCGATTATTCTGGTCCGTCGCACATTTTTTAGCAGCTACCGCGATAAAACCATAGATCTTTTCGCGGCGGTAGCCGTTATTTCGCGGGATTTCCGTCGGACGTGGCGAATTCTCCCGCGCAGGCCGGCGGCGGCGCCGGAAACCATCGGACAGGTCGGTTGAACAGGGCGATCTTCTTCCCTTCGCAGCCAATTATCGACGGTGCGGGCATGAGCAAGTTGCGCAAATGGGGAACGTCAGCGCGATTCGCGATTACGATCACGCAGGATCGGGCGCGCCATACCTGCGCCAGCCGCGGATCGGTGGCGAGGAAGATCGGCGCCGCGTCGGGACTATCGCCGAACGGCGCCAGTTCGCCGCGATAGCCGACCAGAACTTCGCGCACGCCGGTATAGAAGGGCAATGCCTGGATCTGATGATGATACGATGCGAGTACGCATCCGACGCCAAGATACGGCGAAATGACCCGCGAGATACCGCGGTAAGAGGTAAACGGCGCCGCGTCCTCACGAGCCTTCGCCAGCGCGCCCAGCGCGACGATCGCTCCGATCGCGAGCGGCGCCGCCAGGGTCCATGCGGCGGGCCGATCGCGGCGGCGCCCGGTGATCACGAACGCGGCGAGCGCGCCGCTCGCAAGCGCCGCGGCGGCGGCGAGTGCGTCGCGCCTGAGCGTCGCGACAACGGGCGCGCGAATCGCGTATGCGGCGACGGTCACGGCGACGACCAAGGCGAGATTGATCAGCGCAAAGGCGGCGGCGATGCGCCTGGCGCGCCAGCGCGGCATCCGCGCGAAACGTTCAAGACCGAGGCCGCACAGGATCGCCAGCGGCGGCATCGCGGGCAGAATATATTCGCCGAGCTTGGAGCTGGGGATCGAAAAGAAGATGAAGATGATTGCGAACCAAAGCTCCAGGTAGAGGATCGCCGCTCGAAGCTGGGGCCGTCCGCCGGCAACGTCCGCATGCGCGTCCGCCGACGTATCGGCCGCCGATGCGGCGCCCGCGTCGAGTTCACGCATCGCGACAATTCCGATCGGCGCGAAGAAGATCCACGGCCAGGCGCCGCCGATTACGACCGGGATGAAGAACCAGGGTCCCCATTGATGCTCGTTGTTGGCGAGGTAGCGATGGAGATGCTCGTGGACGAAGAAGAATTCGAGAAAGCCGGGATTGCGATACGCCGCCAAGGCAAACCACGGCGCGGCGATCGCCAGATAGACGGCGACGCATCCGAGCCACGGCAGACGAATCGCGTCACGCGCGCGGCGTTGCGCGATCAGCCACGCGAGCGCGATCGCCCCTGCCAGCGCGAGCGCGACCGGACCTTTCGCCAGCGTGCCGAGCGCGAGCATCGCCGCCGCCGCAAGCATCAGGAGCCGGGCGCGGCGCGCGGCGAAGCCGGGAGAGCGGGCGGCGTACCAGAACGATGCGAGTCCCGCCGTGATAAAGAACGCCAGCGCCGGATCGGGAGTGGCGAAGCGGGCAAAGGCAAAGAATAGCGGGCTCAAGGCAAGCGCGAGCCCGCCGAGGAGGCCGGCCGTCAGACCGAACATCGCGGCGCCGAGGTCCGCCGTGATGGCGACTTCGCCGGCGCTGAACAGCGCCGCCTGCATACGCACGGCGAACTCGTTGTGGCCGCATACCCGGAGCGCCGCGGCGGTGGTCCAGTAGACCAGCGGCGGCTTTTCGAAATAACGCACGAAGTCATTGCGCGGCGTGACCAAATCGCTCCGCAGCAGCATCTCGCGCGCGACCTCCGCGTAGCGGCCCTCGTCGGGTTCGAAAAGCGGCGGGCGGCCGAGTCCGGCGAAAAAGATAATCGCGGCGCCAAGGAGGCATCCGGCGGCAAGGCGGGCGCGGTTGGTGCGGCTCACTGACGGGAAAGTTTCCAAGCGCGATGGCGCGTCGTCAACCGGCCGCGACGATTCGGCGGCGCAATCTTTAGCCGGGCGCGGCGGTTTGTCAGAATATACACGAATCCCGGGCGCCGGTTGTGCGGACGCCTGAGGCGCGCCAAAATGAATGGTTCGCGCGATTCGGTGAAGGACTAATTGAGCGTAGCAGGGAAAATTTCCCGTTTGAGCGATGTCGCCGCGCATCCGGCCCCGGCGGTTTCGATCGTGGTCCCGGTTTACAACGAAGCGGCGAATCTGCGCGCGTTGTGGTCGCGGCTCGAACCGGTGATGACGGGACTCGGCCGGCCGTGCGAGACGGTCTTCGTGGACGATGGATCGGCGGATGATTCGCTGGCTATTTTGCGCGGTTTCGCGGCGGCCGACGCGCGCGTGCGCGTGGTCGAACTGGCGCGCAACTTCGGCCAGCATTCGGCGCTGCTCGCGGGCTTTCGCAATTGTTCGGGCGAGATCGTGGTGACGCTCGACGCCGATTTGCAGAATCCGCCCGAGGAGATTCCGAAGCTGGTGGCCGCGATCGACGCGGGCAACGACGTGGTCGGCGGATGGCGCGAGGAGCGGCAGGACCGGACTTACCGGCGGCTCGCGTCGCGACTGCATAATCGCGTCACCTCGGCGATCGTCGGCGTGCCGATGCATGACTACGGCTGCATGCTGCGGGCGTATCGACGCCATATCGTCGACACGGTGGTGGAATGCGACGAGAAGGCGGCGTTCGTGCCGGCGCTGGCCAACACCTTCGCCAAGCGCGTCGCGGAAATTCCGGTCGAGCACGCGGAGCGCGCGGCGGGCGAATCGAAGTACAATCTGTTCAGCCTGGCTCATCTGAGCCTCAACCTGATCACCGGCTTTTCGTTGTTGCCGATGCGGGCGCTCAGCCTGACCGGCATGGGCATCTTTTTGCTTGACGCGATTTTCGCGGCGCTCCTGATGGCCCATCGGGTGATTTACGGGCCGCAGCAGGAAGGCGCGCTGTGGACGCTGTTCGCGGTGCTGTTTTTCTTCGTCGGCCTGGTGTTTCTGGCGCTCGGACTAATCGGCGAGTACGTCGGCCGGATTTATATCGAAGTGCGGCGGCGGCCGACCTATATCGTGCGCGCGGTCCATCGCGGGGAAAATGAGGAACCCGCCCCGCCGCGCCGGCCCGGATGACGCTGACGGAACTCCCCGAGAAAGCCGCGGCGGCGATCCGCCGGGCGCGCTGCGTACTCTTCGCCTATCACGAGATGGGCTACGCGTGCATGGCGGAATTGATCGCGCTGGACGCGCCGATCGCGGCCCTGTATACGCATCGCGACGCCCCCGGCGAGGAGCTCTGGTGGCGTTCGTGCGCGGAGCTGGCGCAAGCGCACGGAATCGAGACGCGAACGCCCGAGCGGCTCGACGCCGCCGAGAGGGCGCATATCGCCGCGCTCGCGCCGGCGGTGATTTATTCATTTTACTATCGCAATCTGATCGATGAGGCCGTGCTGCGGACGGCGCCGCTGGGCGCGTACAATCTGCACGGCTCGATGCTGCCGAAGTATCGCGGACGGGCGCCCGTCAACTGGATGATCGTCAACGGCGAACGCGAAGCGGGCGCGACGCTGCATCATATGGTCGCGCGGGCGGACGCGGGCGACATCGTCGCGCAGCGCGCGGTCGCAATAACGGACGACGACACCGCGCTGACGCTCTATCGCAAAATCGTGCCGATCGGCGCCGCGCTGCTGCGCGAGTTCCATCCGTTGATCGTCGCCGGGCGCGCGCCGCGCCGTGCGCAGAATCCGGCCGAAGGGAGTTACTTCGGCCGGCGGCGGCCCGCGGACGGACGGATCGATTGGCGCTGGCCGGCGCGGCGCATCTTCAATCTCATTCGCGCCGTGACGCATCCCTACCCCGGCGCGTTCTGCGCGATCGGCGGGCGCAAACTGTATATCTGGCGCGCCGCGATCGCGCATGAGGATGGAGTGCGCGGAGCGTCCGGAACGGTGCTTGGGAATCGACCGGACGGCGCGATCGAAGTCGCCGCCGGAACGGGCAGCGTAATCGTTTCAAGGGTACAATTCGAAGGCGGCGAAGAAGGCGACGCGGGCGCGCTGTGCGCGGGCGCGGACGATCCGCGCGCCGTCCGGATGGAGTAAGCGGAGGAATCATGCGGATACTAATCACCGGCGGCGCGGGCTTCCTGGGGTCGCATCTGACGGACGCGTTTATCGCGCGCGGCGACGAGGTCTTCGTGCTCGATACGGGAGCGATCGCCAAGGTGCGCCATCTGCTGAACGATCCGCGCTTCCATTACGTTCACGATTCGATTTTCAATCTCGAATTGATCGACAGTCTGGTCGCCAAATGCGACCTGATCTATCACCTTGCGGCGGTGGTCGGGGTCGAGCACTACGTCGCCGATCCCTACGAAACGCTGAACGTCAACGTCAACGGCACGCAGAACGTCCTCAAGGCGGCCTACAAGTACGGCAAGAAAGTGGTGTTCAGCTCCACTTCGGAAGTATACGGCCGCAATCCGAAGGTGCCGTGGCGCGAGGACGACGATCGCGTGCTCGGCGCGACCACGATCGATCGCTGGTGCTACTCGACTTCGAAGGCGGTGGGCGAGCATTTCTGCTTCGCCTATCACAAGCTCGGGATGCCGGTGACGGTGGTGCGGTTCTTCAACGTATACGGACCGCGGCTGGACCGCGTGGACGTCGGACGGCTGTTCACGATCTTCATGGGGCAGTTGCTGCGCGGCGCGGACCTGACCGTGATCGGCGACGGCGCGCAGACCCGCTGCTTCACCTACGTCACCGACGCGGTGGCGGCGACGGTCGCGGCGGGGCTCAATCCGGCAGCCGACGGCCACGCGATCAATATCGGCGTCGACGTTGAAACCTCGGTCCTGGAATTCGCCCATCTGATGCTCGAGCTGTACGGGCCGACCACCTCGAAGATCAAATTCGTCACCCAGGAAGCGGTTTACGGCAACAGCTACGAGGACATCCCGCGGCGCGTGCCGGACAATACGAAGATGCGCACGCTGCTCGGAATCGAGCCGAAGGTTTCGCTGCGCGAGGGCACGGCGCTCGCGATGGATTGGTTCCGGCGCGAGGCGCGCGCGTAGGCGCGGATTCGGGAGGCCGTCGATGCGCGTCGCGCTGAAGGTTGACGTCGATACGCATCAGGGACTCGGCCAGGGCGCGCCGCGGCTGATGCGGGCGCTGCTGGACGAGGGCGTGACCGCGAGCTTTTACGTCGCGATGGGGCCGGACAATTCCGGTCGCGCGATCGTGCGCGTGCTGAAGAATCCCGGCTTTCTCGCCAAGATGCGCCGCACGGGAGCGGTCTCGATGTACGGCTGGCGCACGGTGCTGTCGGGCACGATCCTGCCGGCGCGGCCGATCGCGCTCGCCTGGCCACAGGTGATCCGCGCGCTCGGCCAGGCCGGCTTCGAACTGGGCGTGCACGGCTACGATCACGTGCGTTGGCAGGATCGGCTCGACGCGATCGGCGAGGCGGGAGTGCGCGCCGAACTGGAAGAGGCGTTCGAGGCGTTTCGCGCGGTGACCGGCGCATCCGCGCGCGCCTTCGCCGCGCCCGGATGGCGCACGTCGGCGGCGGCATTGCGCGCGCTCGACGCGATGAAGCTCGACTATCGCAGCGACACGCGCGGACGCGCGCCCTATCGCTGCGCGATCGGAAGCGAAGTCTTCGCGACGCCGGAAATTCCGACCACGCTGCCGACCATGGACGAAGTGATCGGGGCTCCGGGTCTGTCCGATCGCGAATCGGTCGTGCGCCACTATCTCGAACGCTTCGTCGATGGCGCGCTGAACGTGCATACGATACACGCGGAAACGGAAGGGATGGGCGAGCTGGAGACGTTCGTCGCGATCGTCCGCGCGCTCAAAGCGCGCGGCGCGCGTTTCGTCCAATTGCGCGAGGTCGCGGCGGAACTCGATCGCGCGGCGCTGCCGCTATGCGAAGTGCGGCGCGCGACGCTCGCCGGACGGGCCGGATGGATTTCCGCGCAGGGCGACGCAATCACGCGCGCGCCCGCGGCGCTGTTCGCCTGAAACGCTTTCGTGTTATCAGTCAATCAAATCCGTTCGAGGAGAAGCCGTGATGCCGGCAGCGAATCAGATCGCCGATAATCCCCGCGAAGTCGGACTCGACGCCGCGAAGGTCGATGAGTTGTTCCGCCGCGCCGAGCGCGAAGTCGCGGAGGGACTGTTGCCGTCGTGCCAGATCGCGATCGCGCGCAACGGCAAAATCGGCGCGCGCAAAGCGTTTGGACGGGCCGTCCAGGGCGGCGTGGAAAAACCCGCCACCGACGACACGCGCTACTGCATCTTCTCATGCACCAAGGCGATCATTTCGTCGGCGATCTGGATACTGATTGGCGAGGGCAAACTCGATCCGTCGGAACGCGCCGCCGCGATCGTTCCGGAATTCGGCACGAACGGCAAAGAAGCGATCACGGTCGAGCAACTGCTGTTGCATACCGGCGGCTTCCCGAATGCGCCCTATCCGCAGCCGGAATGGGACCGCCGCGAGAAGCGGCTGGAGCGCTTCAAGTCGTGGCGCCTCGAATTTCCCGTCGGCCAGCGCTTCATCTACCATCCGACGGCGGGCTTCTGGGTGCTCGGTGAGATAATCGAACGGCGCACGGGGGTGGACTTTCGCGATTTCGTCGCCGAGCGAATCGCGGGGCCGCTCGGCATCCCGGGATTGCGCCTCGGATTGCCGCGCGCGGACCACGCGCAAGTGGCGGATCTGACATGGGTGGGAGAGCCGCTGACGCCCGAGGATTTCAAAAAGATGGGCTTGCCGGTCCCGCCCGAGACCGAAGTGACCGAGGCGGCGATTCTCGGTTTCAATTCTCCGGTAGTGCGCGAATCGGGCGTGCCGGGCGGCGGTGGAATCACGACGGCCGCGGATATCGCGCTGTTCTATCAGGGATTGATGCGTAATCCCGCCGTCGATGGCGGCCAGCCGATCTGGCAATCGGAGACGCTCAAGGAGGCGCTGCGGGTCCGGTCGGGCGACTACTTCGATCCGATCTTCAAGTACAAATGTAATCGCGCGCTGGGCGTGGTGATCGCGGGCGACGACGGCTTCGCCAATTTCCGCGGCTTCGGCAAGACCAATTCGCCGCATACGTTTGGCCATG
>JAJXYM010000348.1 GCA_021780585.1 Deltaproteobacteria bacterium | reverse complement strand
TGATGAGCAGCTTCGGCCGCGGCCAGCAGCGGCTCACCACCGCCATCATCTCGTCGAAGAATTCGTCGCCGTTGCGCAGCGGCACGCCCTGCACCTGCGCCCCCGCGATTACGCATCCGTATTGATGGATCGGATAGGTGGGAGTCGGCGCCAGCACCACGTCGCCCTGATCGAGGATCGCCAGCGCCAGATGGGCGATGCCTTCCTTCGAGCCGATCGTGACGATCGCCTCGGAATCCGGGTCGAATTCGGCCCCATAACGCCGCTTGTACCAATCGCAGATCGCGAGCCGGAGCTTGTAGACGCCGCGCGAGACGGAATAGCGATGGTTGGGCGGCTTGGCCGCCGCTTCGATCAGCTTGGCGACGATATGCGGAGGCGTGGCTTCGTCGGGATTACCCATGCCGAAGTCGATAATGTCTTCGCCGGCGCGCCGCGCCTTGAGGCACAGTTCGCCGATCGCGTTGAAAACGTAGGGCGGAAGTCGCTTGATTCTGGGAAATTCCATCGTTGTCGCCGGCCCGTCCCCCGCGGCGTTGGTTCTGCGCGCCGAACCTTTATTTTTAGCCGACCCGGCGCGTATCCGCCAGTATAGCCGACCCGCCCGCCCCGCGCGATTTCGCCTGGATCATGAATCGCGCCAAACTCCGCCCGATTGACCGGTCCGGGCCGCCGGCGCTATTTCTCTGCCGCGGCGAGGGACCGGCGGCGGCGCTACCTCTGGGCGACCGTCGCGCGGGGCGTAAACCCGCCGCATGGAGGTTTCGAACATGGCCAAGGCGGGACGCCTGACGCTCAAAAATGCGGGCTACACGATGCCGGCGGACGCGCCGGCCTATCAGCGCCCGCCGTTCTTCTACCGCAATACGCGCTCGATCGCGGTCGCGTTCGAGACCGATCTCGACGCGGCGCTCGAGGCGCTGCCGGCGCCCCTCTCGATCAACGGTCCCGCGACCGCCGTGATGTCGTTCTATGAATATCCGTGGACGACTTTCGGGCCGTATAACGAGGCGATTTTATCCTTGCTGGTCGAGCACAAGGGCCGCCCGATGAACTACATCATGCATATCGCCGTCACCACCGAGCCGCCGATGCTGGCCGGACGGGAAATCTGGGGCTTTCCCAAGAAGCTCGCGCAAATCGATTTCAAACTCGAACGCGACATGATTTACGGCACGCTGGAGCGGCCCGCCGGAATCCGGCTGGCGAGCGCGATCGTGCGGCCCGAGCGCCCGGCCGACAACGGCCATTCCAACGCCGCGCCGCCGCCGGTGAGTCTGCGCCTGATTCCGTCGGTCGAGGAGCACGGCCGTCCGGTGTGCGCCGAAATTATCGAGACTTTCACCGACGTGCGCGTGATCGAGGCGTGGACCGGCGTGGGCTCGGTCGCCTTCGCCGAGGGTTCGACGCTCGATCCGTGGAACCGGCTGCCGGTCAAGCGCGTCCTGCAGGCGAGCTTCATGACCTACGACATGACGCTCGGCTACGGCAAGGTGATCGATCGACTCGAATAGCAGGCTTCGGCGGGCCGGCGCGTTCCTGGATACGCCGGCTCGCCCGTTCCTCCCCGATCGCCTTCAGTGCGCGCTATTTCCCCGCGCCCGAGACCTTGACGTTGATCGTCGCCGGAGTCGCCGGCGGGCTAAGCGTAATCGCCAGCGTCTCCGAAACCTTTCCCTTGGCGGTGGGTTCGAACTGAATCTGGATCTTGTCGATGCCATGGGGCGGCAGATTGAAGGCGCCGCCGGCGACAACGAACGGCGCCGTCAGCGGCCCGACCGACCCGGTCAGCATCCCCGGCCCGGCGTTTTTCAGGATCAGCGTGCGGGTTGGGATGGGCGTCGCGCCAACCTTCGTCGGCAGGAAGGCGACGGCTTTGGCGACGACCGCCTTGCCCGGCTCCCCCGTGCCGAGCAGCGGGACGGTCAATGATTGCCGCTTCGGGTCGCTCAAGCCGGTGAACTCGAGCGCGCCGGTGGCCTTGCCCGCCCCGGTCGGCGTGAAGACGACGGTGAGGATCTCCTTATGGCCCGGCGCGATCGAAAGACTGGCGACGTTGGGCGATAGCTGGAACGGCGCCGAAGGTCCGGTCACCGTGCCGGTCAGGGTGTTCTTGTGATCGAGATTATGGACGATGAAATTCCGGCTCGTCGGCGTGACGCCAATACCCGTGAGCGGAAAATGGCCGAGCGGCGGCGCCACCGCGATCTTGCCGCCCTGCGGCGGCGGCTGTGACGACGTCAGCAGGACGGTCGCCGCGCCGACCTCGGACCACGGCAGGTCGCCGGCCAATGTGGTCTTGCCGGTCGTGGGGTTGTAGATCTCGACGGTGTGGAGCGTGCCGCCGTTGACCAGCGGCGCGTTGAGCAGTTGGCTCATTGGAGTGCCGCCGCCATAGCCGCCGACGATCATCACCGTGCCGTCGGGCAACAATCCCGCCGCGGCGCCGGCGCGCGCCTCGTTCAATGACCCGGTCGAGACAAACTTTCCGGTCGTGGGGTCGAAGATTTCCATCGACGCGGTGAGGCCGCTCGTGTCATAGCCGCCCGCAATCAGCACGCGGCCGTCGCCCATCAGGGTCGCGGTCTGGCCGGCGCGCGCGTCGCTCATCGCGCCGGTCTTGGCGAATTTCCCGGTCTTGGGATTGTACAGCTCGGCGGACGCGGAGGGCTTTCCGGTCGCGTCGGCGCCACCCGCGATCAGCACCTGACCGTTGCTCAGGAGCGTGGCGGTGAACGCCTCGCGCGCCGCGGTCATCGCGCCGGTCGCGGTGAATTTGTCGGTGGCCGGGTTGTACAGCTCGGCGCTCGCGACCGGGAAGTAAGAACCGCTCGCCGCCGTGCCCGGCTGCCCGCCCGCCAACAGCACTGCGCCGTTGGGGAGAAGAGTCGCGGTGTCGCCAATACGGCCGGTCGTCATGTTGCCCGCGGTCGGCGTGAAGGTATTGCTCGACGGATCGTAAAGCTCGGCGCTGGCGAGGACGTTCGTGCCGTCGAAACCGCCGGCCAGCAGGACCTTGCCGGTGTTGAGCAGGGTCGCGGTATGGCCCGCGCGGTCGCTGTTCATACATCCCGCGGTGACGGGAGGCTGGGGAGGTTCGCCGCAAAAAGTCGCGGTAAGGCTGAACGCGCCGGTCTGCGGATTGAACAATTCGGCCGAACTCGTGACCGATCCGCCGGTTGCCTGCGACCCGTAGGTCGCCGTGGCGCCGCCCGCGACCAGCACCTGGCCGTTGGGCAGCAAGGTCGCGCTATGGAAGCCGCGGTCCTGATTCATCGGCCCGACCGCGACGAACTGATTTTGCGTCGGGTCCCAGACCTCGGACTGCGCCTCGCTGGCGAAGTTGGCTTCGCCGCCCGCGATCAAAACCTGACCCGTCGAAGCGATCGCTGTGACGGTCTCCGCGTCGCGATAAGCGCCCATCAGCGGGCCGACGCTGAAAGTCCCGCTTGTCGGATCGTAAAGGTCGGTCGCGGCGGCCGGCGCATGGAAACCGCCGTTGGCGTTGTAACCGCCGGCGATCAGCGCCTGGCCATTCGGCAACAGCGTCGCCGCGCCGTACGAATGGACGGTCGTCATGTTGCCGGCGGTCGGCGTGAAAGTCTTCGCGGTGGGATCGTAGATCCACGCCTGGGTGTTCGTGCCCGACGCCGCCAGCACCGTGCCGTCGCCGAGCAGGACGGCGTATTGAGCGTAGATTCCGGTCGCCCCTGGAATGGCGGTGAAACTGTTGGCGACGGGATCGTAAATCTCGGCCGTGCCGTTGTTGTCGCCGCCAACCAGCAATACCGTGCCGTCATTGAGCGTCACGGCGGCCTGATCGGCGCGGGCGACGGTCATATTCGGCGTCGCGGTGAAAGTACCGGCCGATGGATCGTACAACTCGGCGGTGTTGACGCTGTTGCTGCTCTGATCGGCGCCCCCGGCCAGCAGGACTTTGCCGTTATTCAGCAGGATGGCCGTGAAAAATGCGCGCGCGTCGGTCATCGTGCCGGCCTTGGCGAAGGTTTGCGTAGCCGGATTGTAAAGCTCGGCTGAGTTTTGAGGCGTGTAGTTATTGTAACCGCCAGCGATCAGCACCGTGCCGTTTTGCAGCAGGGTCGCGGTATGGTCGTCGCGGGCGAGGTTGAGACTGCCGATGGTGGGCGTGAAGGTCTGCTTGGCAGGATCGTAGATTTCCGCCGTCGCCTGGTCGACGCCCAGCGTGTCCCAGCCGCCCGCGATCAGAATCGTGCCGTCCTGGAGCACGGTCGCGCTCTGATACTGGCGGTTGGAGTTCATCGGGCCGGGAAAAGCGACGATGGCCTTCTGGGTCGGGTCGTAGAGTTCGGCCGTCGGCATGTTGAGGGCGCCGCCGGTGACGAGAAAGACGTCGGAGGCGGGCAGCGCCGTCGCGGCGATGGCGTCGGAAGGCCGAAGCGCCCGAGGCATGGAATGCGTCCGCACAAAAGTGTTCACATCGGGATCGAACAGGGGCGATTTTAGCGACTCACCCATATTGGGATTCGGAGAGACGTTGACGCTCTTATGGGGAGCGGGGCAACCGGCCAGCGATAACGCAGTCAAGCTCAAGACAACCACGCTCAAAAGAGACGAAAGCAACGGCCGGCGTGATGAACCCATGGCATTCACCGTAAACTTGGTTCGACTTTTCGTTCGAATCCGCTAGTTGCGGCAAATATTAAACGATAGGCGCTTTTTGACGCAATTAGTGCGAAGTGCTACAAACGACGACTAAATCTGTAAGATTCGTCTTTTAACGATCGATTCACATGAATGCTCGCCAATCCTGGGCTTTATTCGCCCGATTGGATCTGCCAGATTTCACGGAAAAGAGCGGCTTGGAACTGAATTGCGCGCGATAGCGGGTTATTCGGAGACGGCGGCCGACGGCGCGACCGCTTCGACCGCCGCCCGGCCGAGCCGCCAGAACAACGGCGCCGTCAGGAGCATCATGGCGGCCGATAACGCCCATACCGCAGGGATGCCGCGCGCGTCGGCATAGGCGCCGGTCGAGAGCAATCCGGTCGCGGCGCCCATCGTCGCGAAGGTGCTGTTGAATGACAGCATCGTCGCGCGATCGGCCGCGCCGAT
>JAJXYM010000233.1 GCA_021780585.1 Deltaproteobacteria bacterium | reverse complement strand
CGGGGGGTGGCCGACCCCCGCCGGCGCTTCCGGGCCGTGACCCCGGCGCGATTCGCGTGCGGTCGCAACGCGATTCCGCACCCAATGCCGTCGTTAGGACGGCGGTCGGCGTGGTTGACATCACTTTCGCGCGACAGGCTTACTGATCGCGATGGGACGTGGAAAGACTGCTCTGATGAGTTTGCTTCTGATTGCAGGAATTTGCGCGTCGGGGTGCATGCAGGACCAAATCGACGCCAATAAACAGGAATTGTCCGAGCAGCGCGCCCAGCTTGCCGAACTCCAGCGCGAAGTCGCCGCCCTCAAGGCGCGCAATCTCAACCCCACCTATAGCACCGCGCCGCCCACGCCCGGCGCCTGTGATCCGGCCGTGATGCGCGAGGCGACGCGCAAAGGCGGCGAACGGATGGCCGCCGGCGAGGTCAGCAAAGCCCTCGGCTACTATCAGGACGCCGTAACCGCCTGTCCGACCAGCGCCGAGGCGCAGGTGAATCTTGCCAACGTATACGAGACTCTGGGCGATCGCTCCGCCGCCGTCGAACATTATCGCTTGGCGGCGAACGCGTCGGGCGCGCCTGCCGACGCGAAGTCGGTCGAGAAGGCGCGCGTGGCGCTGCAACGGCTCGGCGCCTGATTCGATTCGCTGAAAATTCGTCTGCTCGGCGGAAAAGCGAAAAATTAACGAATCCGACGATTTTGCGGACCGCCGCAAGAAATCAGGAACCAAAATAGCGCTCCCCTTGTTACTTTGGCGTCGGCCGGAAGAGCGATCCACGCGACGCCGCGGGTTTGTGCCGCCTCGGGGGAGGCGGGCGACGCTTCGCGTGGGTCAGGCTCGGGCCGCACAGGGGACAAATCCGATGAGTTCGAGGTTTTGCGCGGTATCCAGCGAACCGGCGGTGTCGACGGGAACGTCCGATCTGATTCTGCCGTGTCAATATTATGACGTTTCCGGCGGCCATCGGTTGAGCGGCGAGCAACGGTTGATGCTGGCGTTGCTGACCGACGCGATTAACGTCTATCAGAAGGGAGCGCATGCGCGGCTGGCGCGCGCGCGGCGGCTATACGTCGACGCGGAGCGCTGGATCATGCGCGACGCGCCGGGTTCGAACGCGCTCAGCTTCACCACCGTATGCGACGCGCTGGGAATCGACGCCGGGCTGTTGCGCCGGCGGATTATCGGCTGGAAGCATGCCGTGCAGAGCCGGCGACGGCTGGAAAGCGCGGGCGGAGCCGAGATGCGGATTCGGACGCGGTCGCGCAGCCATCGCGCCGGCGGCGGGCGCGGCGCCGAAGACGCCGCGATGCGAATCGCCTGATTCCCACCGGGCGCCCGCAAAAATTCACATTCGATCTTCGGACAGACTCCGGAGCGTCGCGCTTGGGCGCGAGTCGCCAAAAATGCGATCATCGCCCGAGCGGATGGCAAAGCCGTGGCTCGCGCGGCGAGCGCGGATTGCCCAGTGGCCTTTGACCCGGCGAAATTCCGGATTCGCGCGGGGTCGCGCCCGCCGTCTTGAGAACGGCGGCGCCATGCGGACAAAATCGCCCGGCTGCGGTTGCGCGGCCAGCGCCGTCCGGCGTGGCGGGATGCGGACTCGAAAGTGAACCGTGGCTCCGCGTTCGAATCGGCGATGGCCAGAGAAGGAAGCGCATCGATGGAGTTTCGGCTGAAAGCGTGCACGCGCCCGGGATCTAGATTCGTGATGGCCGCGAGTGTGGCGATGCTCTGCGGCGTTATCGCCTCGGCTGCCTTTGCGGCGGGACGTCAGGGCGGCGCGTTGCCGGCGGCGATGCCGCCATGGGCGGCGAACGATCCGCTGATTCAGCTTGCGGCGTCCAGGTTCCCGGATCTCACCGGGTGCGAATTGATAGTGCTGCACGGCGCCAGCACCGGCGCCGCATCCTCCTGCGCTCCTCAAAATTCGAAAATTCCCGATGCCCTCCGAAGCGAAGCGTCAAATGATCCGGCGCGCGGGTCCGCCTGGAGTTCGGACCGCGAAGTTCGCGCCGACCTGCTGCGATGGCTATTTCTCGATCGGCAGGCGCGGCAATATCTGGATCCGTCGGGCGTCCGGATTCGTGCGGCGCGGATCCCGGATCGCGTCGATCTGCATAACTTCACGATTCCGGTCGAGCTTGAGATCGATCACAGTTATCTGCCGCGCGGGATAGATTTGCGCGGCGCGAAAATCCCCGGGTTACGCCTGCTGAATTCCTACAGCGGACAGCTCAGACTCGGAGCGATCGCCGTCACTCACGATCTGGATCTTGAAGGCGACGCCTTTTCCGGCGTCTCGTATTTGCCCGGTTTGATCGATTTGACCTCAGCGCAAATTGGCGGCTTTTTGATGCTCGGCGAAAGCCGTGTGACGCTCGGCGCCGCCGCCGGCCAAACGGCGATTGGCGCAATGGGATTGAGCGTGCGCCAGAACGCCAGCCTGTGGGGGCTGCAAACCGATGGCGTGGTCGATCTGCGCAACGCGAACATCAACGCCGACCTTGAGATTGAATATGCGAAATTCCTCGGCGCCGGACTAACCGGCCTCGAGGCGCAAAACGTCACGGTCAAGGACGCATTGATCTGGAACAAAGTCGCCGTCACCCCGAATACAATCTTTGACGTAACCGACGCCAGGGTGGGCAGCTTGATCGACGATGATAAAAGTTGGCCCCATCCGGGCAAACTCTATATCGATGGGTTTGTCTATAGCCGTTTGACCTGTGACGGGGACAACACATTGCCGTTCACGGAGTTCACGAATTGCCGGCTCAACGTGGCGTCGCGGCTCAAGTGGCTGGGGCTGCAACCCAGCGGTACTTACTATCCGCAGCCGTATCTGCAACTGGCCGCGATTCTGAAGGCGCGCGGCGACCTGAGCGGCGCGCGCAGGGTTTTGATCGCCGGGCAAAACGCGCAGATGCGCCTCGGTCACCTGAGCCTGGCGCAGCGCCTGTGGGGATGGTTGCTGTGGGCGACGATCGATTACGGCTATGAATCCTATTGGGCGCTGCTGTGGGCGGCGCTGCTGGTGGTTATCGGCGGAGTGTTCGTGCGCATGGGCCACGACGCGGGGGTGATGAAGCCGGTCGAGCCGGTGCGCAAACAGGCCGCCCCGCTGGTTTACTCGCTGGACGTGTTCACGCCGATCGTGGACTTGAGATTACAGCGCAACTGGTGGCCGGATCCGACGAAGTCGGGAACGGCGACGCTGTTGGGCCGCAAGATCACGGTTCGCGGCTCGATTCTGCGCGCCTATCTATGGTTCCACATCGTCGCGGGTTATATCCTGACCGTGCTTTTTGTGGCTGGCGTGAGCGGTCTGGTGCATAGTGTTTGACCGGCCCGCCCCGGCGCAAATCGAATGGAATGAGGTCCGCAAGATCGATCATTCCGCCCGTTCCTTCGAAGATTTGACCAACATCAAGCCAAGCCCGCGCTCAGAGAAGGCGGAGGACTTCTGAAGGGTCCACGAATTATTCGAATTCTGCATCTCCACGATCGTCGAGCGGCGAAAATTGGAAGGTTTCGCGCTGAAGGGGCGCGGCGCGTTCGTCGAAAATCGCGCGTGGAAGTCAGGTTCGGAGTTGCTCGAAAAGGCGCGAGCGGCCGGCGTCGCGATGCCGGTCATCCTCTCGGACGCCGCGTTTAACAGCGCGCCCCTGCCGCTATGGGGAATGCTGCGGAAGCTCGACCTCGACGGCGAGCGGACGACCGTTCGTCTTGTCGATATTCAGCGCGTTCGCGGGAATCATGTCCGCCAGGATCTGACGCTGAAAAACACCGGCAAGCTGATAAAAGACAATTACATCAGGCCCTACGCGATTTGCCATACGCCGCCCTGGAGTTGCACCTGATCCTCGATAATTACGGCACCCACAAGACTCCGGCCATCAAGCGCTGGCTTTTGCGCCATCCGCGCTTATCTCGACCACCACAACCGGCATCCCAAACCCTTCATCTGGACCAAAACCACTGACCAAATCCTCGATTCAGTTGCCAGATTTTGTAAACGAATCTCTAACTCAGGACACTAGGGAAGCTCCGCATAACCGGCGGCGGCGATTATTTCCCTCCCCTTGTCCAAGGGGAGGGCGAGGGAGAGGTCAAGCGCGGGCGCCGCATCGCGCGCCTGTAACTACTGGAAACCCTTGTGGCGCAGGGCAAATCAGACTGACCTCTTGCGCCGCTCGCGCCGACCTCTCCTCGGACCAGGAGAGGTGAGAATCGAAGGGGGTCGCTGGTGCGGAGCCTCCCTGGCCGACGGCTCCGAGGTCGCCGCGTCGCTCTTGCGCCGGTCGCGATTTCGGCGATCGCCGGCGCGTGGCGGCCGGCTTTGCGCGACGCCCGGATCGCCGGCCCGGCGCCCTCCGTTCAGGCCGCCGACGTCAATGAGCGCAGATTTTCGATCGACGGCGCGAAGAACGTGGCGCCGGCGACAGGACGCGTGAACTCGAGCAGTCGATCGTGCGGCGCGGCGGCGCCTGACCCAATCATCCGGTCCAGCATCTTTTCCGGAATCCCGGGATTCCGGGCGTACGCGATAAAGAAAAGTCCCGCTTCCGAAGTCGTTCCGTAGGGAAAGCTGCAGCGCACGATCTTGAGTTCCGCGCCGCCTTCTTCGATCGAGACGCGACTGATGTGCGCCGTCGGCGGCTTCTCCTCCGCGGCGAGCTCCGCGCTGTCGGCCTTGCGCCGGCCGATGACCTTTTCCTGCTCGCCGATCGGCAGCGATCGCCATCGCGCCAGATCGTGGATATAGCGCTGGACGAAAATGTGCGCGCCGGCCGCGAAGTCAGGATCCTCGTCTCCAACCAGCGCCACACTCGGCCGCTCCGCGCCCTGGGGATTTTCCGTGCCGTCGATAAAGCCGGTCAGATCGCGCCCGTCGAGATAGTTGAGACTGCGCGCCTCCTCCATGACCTCCGCGAGCCCCCCGAGGCAGGCCCTGATTTGCAGCGCCAGTTCGAAATTGAGATCGGCTCGATCCGAAATGATGTGGAGCATCAGGTCGCCGCCGGTTGCGGGCGCGACTCTGTCGCCCGCGCGCCGCGCCTTGAAGGGCGCCAGAGCGGCCGGACGTTTGACCGGCGATAT
>JAJXYM010000024.1 GCA_021780585.1 Deltaproteobacteria bacterium | reverse complement strand
CGGCTTCCTCGATAATCGGCGGATTATGGAGCTGGCGATGAACGTCGCGTTCTACAACGCGGTCGTGCGGATTCTCGTGCCGATGGGCGTGGAATTGGAGGCCGGCGCGAAACGGGGCTAATAGCCGAACGGTCGCTTGATTAGTCTGATTTGCCGATGAATCCGCCGCGGGGACGCTCCGCGGGTCCGGAATCTTCGGTCGAACGCCCGTTAAAGGTTGACTTCTTTAGGGGGAAAGTGCGAGTAACCTGCAGGGTTACTCTAATCTAACGCGGAGATCTGCCATGCCAGAATTCGACTTAGTGATAAAAAACGGGATGATCGTCGACGGCACGCTCGCGCCGCGCTTCCGCGACGACATCGGAATCAAAAACGGCCGGATCGCCAAGATCGGCCGGATCATGCCGCACGAGGCGGGCAAAGTGATCGAAGCCGACGGCCTGATCGTCGCGCCCGGCTTCATCGACCTCCATACCCATTACGACGCCCAGGTCTTCTGGGATCCCTATCTGACTATCTCGGGATGGCACGGCGTGACCTCGGTCGTGCTGGGCAATTGTGGTTTCGGCTTCGCGCCCGTGCGGCCCAAGGACGTCGAACGCGCGATGCTGACGATGGTGCGCACCGAGGCGATTCCGCTCGCCTCGATGCAGACCGCGCTCAATTTCGACTGGGAGACCTATCCCCAGTTCATGGACGCGCTCGATCGCCAGCCCAAGGGCGTCAACCTGCTGCCCTACATGCCGATGAATCCGCTGATGGGCTACGTGATGGGGATCGAGGAGTCCAAGACCGGCCGGATGCCGACCGATCAGGAGCACGCCGAGATGCGCCGGCTGCTGAACGAGGCGATGGACGCCGGGGCCTGCGGATGGTCGGCGCAGCGGCTGGTGCCGAACGGTCCCTCGTCGGTGCAGCGCGACTATGACGGCTCGCCGATGAACACCGACCTGATGCACGACGAAACCTGCATCGAGATGGCGCGGGTGCTGGGCGAGCGCGGCGAGGGTTTTCAGGAACTCACGATGTCGAGCTGGGATCCGAAGGCCGACGCGAAGCATTTCGAACTGCTCGCGGAGATCAGCGGCCGGCCGATCATGTTCGAGGTCGTCGCCACGCAGGATCGCTTCCCGCATCGCCATCGCAACACCATGAAGTGGCTCGAGCGCTGCCGTCAGAAGGGGTTGCGCGTCTATGGCCAGGGCGTCACGACCGACGCCGGCTTGAGCTTTACCTTTGAGGACTGGAACCTCTTCGACGATTCCGACGCCTGGCGCGACGCCACCACCGGCACGGTCAAGGAACGTCAGGAGAAGCTTGGCGATCCGCGCCGGCGCGACGCGCTGAAGAACCAGATGCCGCGCGAGAGCCTGATCACCAGCTACTTCGACGAGATCATCATCACCGATTGCGTCAAGGCCGAGAACAAGCATCTCGAAGGCCTGACGCTGCGCAAGGCCGCCGCCCAGACCGGCAAGCATCCGGTGGACGTGATGCTCGATCTGGCGGCGTCGGAAGAGCTCAAGACCGAGTTCTTCGCGCCGGCCGTGAACCAGAACATGGAGCTGATGAAGGAGCTGATCGAGTCTCCGCATATCCCGTTCGGCGTTTCGGACGGCGGCGCGCATACCAAGTTCCTGACGGCGGGACGCTATCCGACCGAGGGGATCGTGAAGTACTGCCGCGAGAAGCAGTGGCTCACGCTGGAACAGATTCACTGGCGGCTGAGCGCGCTGCCGGCGTTCTGCGCGGGCTTCAAGGATCGCGGCTTCCTGCGCGAGGGCGCGCCGGCCGATATCGTGGTCTACGATTTCGACAAGCTCAACGTGATGCCAATCGAGATCCTGCACGATCTGCCGGGCAACGAATGGCGGCGCGTGCAGCGCGCGCAGGGCTACAAGTGGATTATCGTCAACGGCGAGCCGACCTTCGAGGGCGACCGCTGCACCGGCGCGACTCCCGGCCGGCTGCTGCGTCACGGCGTCGGCGCCTGACGCCGCGGAAGGCCTGAGTTCGTATCGTCTCGGAGCCGCCGGCCACGCGCCGGCGGCTCTTTTCATTTCGATCGCCCGATTGCGCTATCTCCGGGCCAGGGGAATACGCCGATGCCGCAAGCGAACGCGCCGAAGGAATTGCCGTTTCAAGATGTGATCGAGCTGATCCAGCGCGGCGACATGGCCGCCGCCCGCGCGCGGCTGAAGCTGCCGCCCGGCGCCGTCAGCGACGAGGAATTCGTCAACGCGATGATCGCGCTGCAGAACGCGGCCGCGCTCTGCGCGCAGGGCGGTCAGGCCCAGGCGCTGCCGTACTTCGCCGCGATTACGCCGGTGATCGAAAAGAGTGGCGACGAGGCCGCGAAGACCTTCGTCAACCTGCTGGAGAAAAGCTCGCTCGGCATCGTGCGGATTTTGAACAACGACCCGAACGGCGCGATGCCGCTGCTGAGCGAGGCCCGCGAAATCGCCGAGCGGATCGCGTTCTTCGCGCCCGAACTGAAAAAGATGGCGCTCGAATTCCAGGCGATGGGCGGCGTCGCCGCGATGCGCGCGAGCCTTAACGTCGGGGACTACGAAGCGGCCGAACGCTTCTTCGGCGAGGCGCGCGAGCGCTACCGGCAATTCCTCGAGCTGCTCGATCCGAACAATCCCGACGATCGCGCCGGGTACGTCGAAACCTACGCGACCAGGCTGGAAGGTTCGACCAGCTTCGCGATCGTCGACCTTCAGGCGCTCGACGTCGAGGCGGCGGAAAAACGTCTTTTCGCCCTGGCGGACGACGCCGCGGCGCTCGAACAGGCAATCGCGGCGATGGCGCCCGGACCGCTTGCCCAGCCCGGCCGGCTGGTGCTCGCCAACTACCGGATTATCCAGCGGTTCGTCGCGCTCGAGAAGGCGGTGATCTTCGAGCGCTCGCCGGCGGGGCCGGGCCGGCTCGAGGAATTCAAAACGCTCGAACGGGAATTGTTCGCCGTCCTGCAGCTTGCGCTGGACGCCGGCGAACGCGGCAAGATTTACGCCGCCTTCGCGCGGATACTCGATCGGCAGCGGCGTAATCTGCTCGCGCTCGACGAACGCAAAATCCGCAGCGTCGACAAGGAGCGGATCGGACAGATCGTTTCCTTCCTCGCGCTGATCGCGCTGGTGGTCGTGGTGCAGCTAACCATCCATCCGTCGGGCCTGATCGCCGCCGCGCTGTTCGCCGGCGAAGTCGCGGTCGCGCTGATCACCGGCTTCGGCTACAGCGCGGTGCGGTTTCAAGGGATGCTCGGCCAGTACGGGGAGTTGATCGCCAGGGCCGCGGGCGTCAAGGCGGGAGGCGCCACCGCCGCGGGCGCGCCGAACGGCTAGCGCCGGACTCAGCCGCCGTAGAGCGCGTCGATTTCGGCGCGGTAATGCTCCTGCACGACGCGCCGGCGCAGCTTGAGCGTGGGCGTCAGCTCGCCGTTTTCCTGCGTGAACGGCCGCGCGATCAGGCGGAACGCCGCGATCGCCTCGACGTCGGAGAGCGGCTTGTTGAATTCGCGGATCCGCGCCTGAAACAGTTCCCGCACGCGCGGATCGGCGACCAGCTCCTCGTGCGGCCGATCGGCCATATCGATGCGCTGGAGCGGCTCGGCCAGATTCTCGAAATTCGGCACCAGCAGGGCGGCCAGATGCTTGCGGCGATCGCCGATCACGCAGGCCTGCGCGATATACGGATCGGCGGTGAGACGCGTCTCGAGATACGCCGGCGAGACGTTCTTTCCGCCCGACAGCACGATGATCTCCTTCTTGCGGTCGGTGATGCGGATATAGCCTTCGGCGTCGATCTTCACGATGTCCCCGGTATGCAGCCAGCCCTGGCCGTCGAGAACCTCGCGCGTCTCCTCCTCGCGTCCGTAGTAGCCCTGCATCACATTGGCGCCGCGCACCAGCAGCTCGCCGTCCTCGGCCGCCTTGACCTCGATTCCGCGCAGCGCGCGCCCGACCGTGCCGACGCGGGTATGGCCGTGCAGATTCACCGCGACCACCGGCGCGGCCTCGGTCAAGCCGTAACCTTCGACGATCGGAACTTCGGCGGCGGTGAGCAATCGGTTGACTTCGATCGGCAGCGGCGCGCCGCCGGAAATCAGATAGCGGATGCGCGGGCCGAAAATCGCGCGGATCCGCTGGAAGACCAGACGCCGGTAGAGCGCCATCCGGAGCGCGAGCGACATGGGTATGGCGCGGCCGCGATGGCGATACGCGGCGGCCTGGATTCCCGCCGCCAGCGCGCTGCGGAAGATCGCGCGGCGGATTGCGGGCGCCGCTTCCACGCTGCGCATCACGCGCTGATGGATGGCTTCGAGCAGGCGCGGCACCGTCAGCACCACGGTCGGCGCGACTTCGAGCAGGTTCTGCGCGATCTGCGTGAGACCCTCGGCGAAGGCGATCGCCGCTCCCGCGGTCATCACGGTGTAATAGCCGGCGGTCCGCTCGAAGGCGTGCGCGATCGGCAGGAACGAGAGCGTCAGGTCGTTTTCCCCAAGTTCGAGCGCCGCCCGATTAGCCTCGCAATTCGCCAGGATATTGCGATGCGTAAGCATCACGCCCTTTGGCATCCCGGTGGTGCCGGAAGTGTAGATCAACGTGGCCAGATCGTCGCCGCCGCCCGCAATCGACGGCATCGGCGCGAACGCGCTCAACTGATCGACGGTAATGACTTCGAGCGTATCGTCGTCGCTGGACGCGGCGCCCGGATGGATCGCGACGGCGCCTTCCAGCGCGTCGAGTTTGCCCAGCCCGCGCAGCTTCGCGATCATCGCGTCGCCGTACACCGCGGCCAGCCGCGCGCCGGAATCCTCGAGCACATGGCGCGTTTCCTCGGCGCCGCTGGTGGTGTAAAGCGGCACGACGACGCCGCCCAGTCCGAGCACCGCCTGATCCATCACGATCCAGTGCGGGCCGTTATCGGCGAGAATCGCGACGCGGTCGCCGGCCTTGAGTCCGAGGCGCGCAAGTCCGGCGCGCAGCCGCCGGATCCGATCGTCGAGCTCCGCCCACGAATGGTCGCGCCAGACCTTGTCGTGCTTGTCCTTGAGGAGGGCGCGGCCGTCAAGGCGCCGCGCCTGGCTCTCGAATACG
>JAJXYM010000288.1 GCA_021780585.1 Deltaproteobacteria bacterium | reverse complement strand
CCGGTCATAGCCTATATGCACGTATAGAATCCAGGCGCGACGCTATCCAGCGGGCAAGCGGGTTGCTTACGAACGTTATCGGGTCTCACGCGCTCAGCGTCGCCGAGCGGCTGCTGACGCGCGACCGCGGCATTACCGCCAGTGTTTCGCCGGCCTTAAGGTGCTGGATCCGGCGGCGTGACGGCGACCTCCCGCAAGCCTGACAAAATAGATTATCGCGCTTCACAAGGAGGAGCGGGGCTCCTCCAGGCGGCCGCGCAAGGGGCCGGGCGCGATCGCCTCCGCGCCGGGCCAATCGGTAAATTGGAACGGCGACTCCGGGAGGGGCGCGGCGCGGTTCAGGCGCGCGAACGGATCCGCAGCGCCTCCAGCGCGACGCGGGCGCGCTCGGATTCGCGCTCGAGTTCGGCGAGCAGTGCGCGCGCCGGCTCGAGCTCGCCGGCGCGGCTCAGGTTCTCGACCCGGGCGCAAAGCTCGACCACGCGCCGGGCGCCAAGCTCGGCGCTGGCGCCTTTGAGCGCATGCGCGGCCGCGCGCGCGGCGACGGCGTTATTGCCGCCGAAGGCGTCATTCAGCTCGCGTTGGCGACTGGCCAGATCAGCCAGATAGACGCCGATCAAGCTCGCCAGAAACCCGCCGCCGTCGCCGTCGGGTTCGTCCGCCAGGCGCGCGACGACGGCGGCGTCCAGAACTTCCGCCGCTTCGCGCCCCGCCGCCGCGCCCGCGCCGTCCGCGCTTTTGGCTCTCGCCGCCTCCGCCGCCTCGACCCACTTGTCCAGCATCGCGGTCAACTCCTCCGGCATCACTGGCTTGGCCAGATAATCGTCCATCCCGGCGCGCAGGCATTGCTCGCGATCGCCGGCCAGGGCGTGGGCGGTGATTCCGATCACCGCGGTATGGCGCGCGCGGCCCTCGCGCCGGCGCAATTCGCGGGTCGCGCTGTAGCCGTCCATCTCTGGCATCTGGCAGTCCATCAGCACGATGTCGTAGGCCGCCCGCTCGAGCATCGCGCAGGCGATCCGGCCGTTGAGCGCGGTGTCGGCGCGATAGCCGATCCGTTCGATCGTCCGCACCATCACGCGCTGATTGACCAGATTGTCCTCGACCAGCAACAGGCGCGCGCGCGCGCGCGTCTCGGCCGCGACCCGGCTCTGGATTCGCGCGGGCGGCGCGGGAGCGGACGCGACCGGCGGCGCGGCGGCGGTCGAATCGGCCGCGAGCAGCGTCGTCAGCGTGTTGAACAGCTCGCTCTGCCGAATCGGCTTGGCCAGACGGGCGCGGATTCCGGCGGCGCGCAGCGCCGAGTCGGTCGGCCGCGCGCCGAGCGAGTGGAATCCGAGCAGCCGGATCGAAGCCAGCGCGGGGTCGGCGTGAATCGCCCGCGCGAGCCCCAGCCCGTCGAGCTCCGACGGCCCCAGCTCGACCATCGCAAGCGCGAACGGATCGCCCGCCCGCGCCGCCGCCCGCAGCGTCCGCAGGCTCTCGGCGACGGTGGCGGCGCTCTCGCAGCGCATCCCCCAGGCGCGCAGATGGTCGCCGACCAGACGAGCGCCGGCCGGGCTGGGATCGACGATCAGCGCGCGCGATCCGGCCATCCGCCGATGCGCCGCTTCGGAGCGGACGGGATCGGGCCGGGCCTTGAAGACGGCGGTGAACCAGAAGGTCGAGCCGTCGCCCGGCTCGCTGATCACGCCGATATTGCCGCCCATCAATTCGACCAGTTGCGCCGAGATGGCGAGGCCGAGGCCGGTGCCGCCGAAGCGGCGCGTGGTCGAACCGTCGCCCTGCGCGAAGGCCTGAAAGATATAGCGCTGGGTCTCCAGCGGTATACCGATGCCGGTGTCGCGCACCTGGAAGCGCAAGGTCACTTCGCCGGCCTCCTCGGCGACCCGGCCAACGCGCACCGCGACTTCGCCGTGCGGAGTGAATTTGATCGCGTTGCCGACCAGATTGGCCAGCACCTGTTTGAGCCGGCCGGCGTCGCCGGCGAGCGTCGCCGGGACGTCGTCGTCGATCAGGGCGTCGAGCGCGATCGTGCGCGCCCGCGCCGGCTCGGCGAACAGCCGGATCACGTTTTCGACCGTCGCGCCGAGCGCGAAATCCGCCTCTTCGAGCGCCGCCTTGCCGGCCGCGAGTTTGGAGAAATCCAGGATGTCGTTGACGATCCGCAGCAGCGCGTCGGAGCTGGCGGCGGCGATTTCGATCATCTCGCGCTGCTCGGCCGTAAGTCCGGTGTCCATCAGCAGCCGGGTCATGCCGATCAGGCCGTTGAGCGGTGTGCGGATCTCATGGCTCATATTGGCGAGGAACTCGGCGCGCAGCCGCGCCGACTCCAGCGCCGAATCGCGCGCCTGCGACAATTCCTGACGCGCCCGGCGCCGATCGATCGCGTAGCGGATCGAGCGCGCCAGCAGCTCGGCGGTGAAGGATCCCTTGACCAGATAGTCTTCGGCTCCGGCCTTGACCGCGTCCTGAATCAGGCTTTCGTCGTCGTTGCCGGAGAGCGCGATGACGGGCGCCGCCGGGGCCTCCCGATGGATCCGCGCGATGGTGGCGTGGCCGTGTGAATCGGGCAGCGACAGATCGAGCAACACGACGTCGATACCGGGGCGGCGCAGCCGCGCGATCGCCCCCTCCAGCCGATCGACGTCTTCGACCTCAAAACGCGCCGTCAGCGCGCCCCTGAGCGTTTCCCGCACCAGGCGGGCGTCCCCGGGATTATCTTCGACCAGCAGGGCGCGGATCGTTTCGTTAGTCATTATTCGCCGGAGGTCCGGGCAGGCGCGCGATCTCCAGCCAGAAGCTCTGGATGCCGTTGACCACGCGGACGAACTGGTCGAGGTCGACCGGTTTGGTGATAAAGCTGTTGGCGTGCAGGCGATAGCTGTGGAGCACGTCCTGTTCGCTCGCCGAGGTGGTCAGGACGACGATCGGAATCGATCGCAGGTCCGGGTCCGCCTTGACCTCGGCCAGCACTTCGCGGCCGTCCTTGCGCGGCAGATTCAGATCGAGCAGGACCAGGTCGGGGCGCACGGCGCGGGCGTAGGGGCCGCGCAGGCGCAGGAACTCGAGCGCCTGTTCGCCGTCGCCGCAGACATGCAGATTGTTGCGGAACCTGCCCTCCCGGAGGACTTCGCGCGTCAGCCTGACGTCGCCCGGATTATCCTCGACCAACAGAATCTCGATTGTGCTTGTGCTGACGTCTCCGGTAATCATTGGAACTCCGCCATCGCGGCCGCTCCGGCGCCGACGTCCGGGTCGGCCGCTGGAATCGTGAATCGGAAAAGAGCGCCCTGGCCAGGACGCGATTCCACCTCGATTTCGCCGCCATGGCGCTCGACGATTTTGCGGCATATCGCCAGCCCGATTCCGGTGCCGGGATATTCGGCGCGACTGTAAAGCCGCTGGAACATCTGGAAAATCCGCGCCGCATGGCGCGGATCGATGCCGATGCCGTTGTCGCGCACGCGAAACTCCCAGAATTCGCCGCGCCGCACGGCGGCGATATCGATTTCGGGCGGTTCGGCGCCGCGGAATTTGATCGCGTTGTCGATCAGATTCTGAAAGACCTGCCCGAGTTGCGACGCATCCGCGACCACCGGCGGCATCGGCCCATGCGTGATCCGCGCGCCGCTCTCCTGGATCCGCATCGCCAGGTTCGCCAGCGCCCAGTCGAGCGCGGCGGCGGATTCGGAAGGTTCGGGCGGACGGCCGCGGCCGGCGCGCGAGAAGCGCAGCAGGTCGTCGATCAGCCGCTTCATCCGGGTCGCCCCCTCGACCGCGTAATCGATAAAGTCGTCGGCGTCCGCGTCGAGCCGGCCGCGATAGCGATCGCGGATCAACTGGACGTAGCTGGCGATCATCCGCAGCGGCTCCTGCAAATCGTGCGAGGCCGAATAGGCGAATTGCTGCAACTCTGCGTTGGAGCGTTCGAGCTCGCGGGTACGCTCGGCGAGTTCCCGGACGATGCGTCTTTCCGCGGTGATATCGCGCAGTATCGCCGAAGCGGCGGTCAGCCGGCCGCGCCCGTCGAGGATTGGCGAAAAGACCGCCGCAATCTCGATCATGCGGCCGTCCTTGCGGCGCCGCCGCGCGACGTAGCGCTGCGTTTCCCGGTCCGCGGCCAGCCGCGCCAGCACGGCGGCGATCGCGCCGCGCTCCTCGGGCGGCTCAACCGCGTCGCCATGCGCGCGCCCGAGCCGCTCGGCGGCGGCGTAGCCGAACAGCCGCTCGGCGCCCGGATTCCAGGTCTGAACGATGCCGTCGGGGGTCAGACTGATCACCGCGTCGTCGCTCGACTGGACGATCGCGGCCAGGCGCGCCTGTTCGAATTCGGCGCGCCGGCGCGCGGTGATATCGCGCGCCACCACCAGGCCGGCGAAAACTTCGCCGCCGGCGTCGACCAGCGGCCGTCCGGCGCAGAGCGTGCGGATTTCCATTCCGTCGGTCCGCCGGCGCATCAGGACTTCGCAATCGTCGAATTCCTCGCCGCCCAGCGCGCGCGCCAGCGGCAACCGCTCGGGCGCCAGCGGCGCGCCGGAGACGCCGTCGAAAACCTCATAATATTCGACCAGGGCCGCCCCGGTGGGCGGTCGCGACTCGCCCGGCGGCAGAGGCGCCAGGCGCATCAGCGCGGCGTTCGCGAGCAGCACCTCCCCGTTGCGGCCGCGCACGATCAGGGCGTCGCTCATCCGATCGATCACGGCCCGCATCAGCGCGCTATGGCGGCGTATGGCGTCTTCGGAAGCCGCCAGCGCGCGGGCGCGGTTTTCGGCCAGCGCGGTGCGTTCCTCCAGGTCGGATTTGAGCCGGTCGAGCGTCCGGCGGCTCGCCGCCAGCATCGCGCCATGCCGGGCGAGCGCGCGCAGCGAGCGATCGATAAAGAGCGCGGCAAAGCCGACGCAGAAAATCGCCGCCAGGCCGCCGACCGCGATCACCCGGAGCGAACGAATCGCGTCGCCGCGGACGGCGGCGCCGCGCGCCACGAGCAGACCGCGCTCGGTCGCCGCGATCGTGCCAAAACCGGCGATCATCGCCGCGCCGCCCCCGCGCGGGTCAATCCCGGAGCGTAGCGCCGCCTGCGCGGCGGCAAAGCCGGCGCGATC
>JAJXYM010000020.1 GCA_021780585.1 Deltaproteobacteria bacterium | reverse complement strand
GAATCGTCCCCCCCGCCGGCGACGCGCGCGGCAAGCCCGCTCCCGATCCGTATCTCGCATGCCTCGGCCGCTTCGCGCTGCGCGCCGACGCCGCCGTCGCGATCGAGGACGCGCCCTCCGGAGTCGCCTCGGCGCGCGCCGCCGGGCTATGCGTAATCGGCGTGCATAACCCCATCGTCGCCGCGCTCGCCGATCGCTTTTTTCCGACGCTCGACGCCTTCGCCGCCGCGCTGCGTACGGAGCGCCGGCGATGAGCGCGAACGGCCGCGCCGCGCTATGCTTTGCGCCGCCACGGCCGCGCGCCAATCCCGGCGCGCGGCCGGAATTCCGCCGATGAAAATCCACGCCATCGTTCCCGCCGCCGGACGCGGCTCGCGCCTCGGCCTCGACCGGCCGAAAATCCTCGCGCCGCTCGGCCCCGGCCTGACGATCTGGAGCGTGCTGAGCCGCAAGCTATTGGCGGTCGCCGACCGGCTGAACGTCGTCGTCGCGCCGGACGCGGCCGACGAAGTCGCCCGCGCCATCGCCGCCGGCCCCGACTCCGATCGCGTCTCGCTCGCGCTTCAGCCGCGCCCGCTCGGGATGGGCGACGCGATCTTCCGCGGCTACGACGCCTGGGCCCGCGACGACGCGATCCTGGTGGTCTGGGGCGATCAGGTGTTCGTCTCGCCCGCGACCCTCGCCCGCGCCCTCGCGCTCCATCGCGGCGCCCCGCGCACGATCGTGATTCCGGTCGTTGCGCTCGACCAACCCTACGTCGAGTACGTCTTCGCGCGCGGCCGGCTGGTCGCCGTGCGCCAGAGCCGCGAGGGCGATCGCTGCGCGCCCGGCGGCCTCGGCGACGTCGGCGCGTTCGCGCTCTCGGTCGCCGGCCTGCGCGCCGCGTGGGACGAATACGCCGCCGCGGCCGCGCCCGGAGACGCCACCGGCGAGATCAATTTCCTGCCGTTCATGCCGTGGCTCGACGCCCGCGGATGGACCGTCACGCCCCTGTTGATCGACGACTCGCGCGAGGCCCGCGGCGTCAATACGCCCGCCGACCTCGAATTTTTCCGCGCCGAGTTCGCGCGAATCGCGACCGAACCGAAGCCCCGCGATGAGTAATCCGGATGAATGATACCGTTTTGGTGACCGGCGGCGCCGGCTTTATCGGCAGCCATCTATGCGCGCTGCTGCTCGCGCGCGGCTATCGCGTGCGCGTGCTCGACAATCTGGTTTACGGCCGCCGCGAATGGGTTCCGCGTGAGGCGGAATTTATCGCCGGCGACGTGACCGACCCCGCCGTATGCCGCCGCGCCGCCGCCGGCGTCGCCGGCGTGTTCCATCTCGCCGCGATGTCCCGCGCGGCGCCGTCGCTCGACGCGATCGAAGCCTGCACGCAAAGCAATATCGTCGGTACGCAGAACGTCCTGATCGCCGCGCGCGCGGCCGGCGTCCGCAAGCTCGTCTACAGCGGCTCCTCGACCTACTACGGCAATCAGCCCGGACCGCAGGTCGAAACGATGCGCCCGCGGTTCCTCAATTTCTACGCGCTCAGCAAATACGCCGGCGAGGAGTATTGCATGCTCTTCGATCGCGCGCTCGGCCTGCCGGCGATCGTGCTCCGCTACTTCAACGTTTACGGACCGCGCCAGCCCGAGCAGGGCCCCTACGCGCTCGTGCTGGGCGTGTTTCTCCGCCGATGGCGCGACGGGCGGCCGCTCGAAATCCACGGCGACGGCGCGCAGCGGCGCGATTTTATCCATGTGCGCGATATCGCCGAGGCCAATCTCGCCGCCTTCGAAAATCCCGCGCACGGGGTCGCGTTCAACGTCGGCGCCGGCGTGAATATCTCCGTCAAGGAACTCGCCGATTTGATTTCGCCCGACCAGACCTTCGCGCCGCGCCGCGCCGGCGACGCCGACGTCACCCTCGCCGACCTCGCGCGGATTACGGCGACCCTCGGATGGCGGCCGCGCGTCAGCTTCGCCGACGGCCTGGCCGAACTCAAACGGATAATTCGCGAGGAACCCTGACGCGGCGCCGCGCGCGCGCCGGCGCCTACTCGTCGCCGACGCCTTCGACGCCCTCGTCGCCGCCGGGCGCGGATTCGTCGGGCGCGCCAAAGATCTCGTCGTCCGTCCCGCCGCGCGCCGCGCAGATAAACGCGGAATCGGCCCGATAGCCCGCCGCGTTCCATAGCGGCGCCCGATTCAGCACGATACTCGCCAGCAGCGCCGCCGCCATCACCAGGAACAGCGCGCCGGTCACGCCGGGCATCGCCACCAGCCGCAAATGATTTCGGCGCATGGGCGACGGTTCGCGCACGCTTCGCGGCGGGCGCTTGAAGCGGCTCATTGGCGGCATGGCCGGGATTGCGCGCGGAATTTCGCGATCATCGTATCGATCATCTCAGGCCCGCGCGGCGACGCGCCGCGGCTCGAGCTCGAACGCCTCGGCCAGCAATTCGTACGAGCGCACGCGCGCCTGATGGTCATGCACGATCGTCACGACCATCACTTCGTCCACACGCAGCGTCTCCGCCATCTCGAGAATTCCCGCGCGGACGCGCCCGGGTGCGCCGGCGAAATAGCGCGGCCATTCGCCGCTGTCGAAGCCGCGCGGCTCCGGCGCCGGCCCCAGTTCCGCTTCCGCCTCCTCAGGCGTCGGAATCGCCCGCAAATCGCCCTGCCGGATCCGCCGGCGGAACAGCCGCGCGCTCATCAGCAGCCGTTCGGCCGCGGCGTCGCTGGCGGCGCATACCGCCCCCAGCGCCAGAATCGTATATGGATGCGCGCCCGGCCGCGCGGGCGCGAAATTCGCCCGGTAATGCTCGATCGCGCCGCGCGTCGATCGCTGATCGATAAAGTGCGCGAAGGCGTAGGGCAAGCCGAGCTGCGCCGCCGCCGCTCCGCTCCACGGACTCGACCCGAGCAGCCATACCGGCGGCGCCGCCGCCGGCTCCGGCGAAATCCGGATCTTGCTGAACGGATGGTCGCTCGGGAAGCCGCCTTCGAGCCAGGTGGTCAGCTCCACCAGTTGCTGGCCGAAATCGTCCGGCATCGGCGCCCGCGTGCGTTCGCGCCGGAGCGCCAGCGTATCCAGCGGCGTGCCCCCGGGCGCCCGTCCGACCCCCAAATCGATCCGCCCGGGATAGAGCGCCTGCAACAGGCTGAAGACCTCCGCGACCTTGAAGGGACTGTAATGCGGCAGCATCACGCCGCCCGAACCAATGCGAATATGTTCGGTCTCGGCGGCGACCCGCGCGATCAAAACTTCCGGCGCCGGACTCGCCAGCGCCGCGATCGCGTGATGCTCCGCGATCCAGTAGCGTTCGTACCCAAGCCGATCGGCGGCGCGCGCCAAATCGATCGTGTTGCGCAAGGCGTCGGCCGGCGTAAACCCCTCCGGCACCGGCGATTGATCGATAATCGATAATTTCACGTCCCGTCCCGCCTCACGCCATTTGAGCAGAATCGGAGCGATCCGGAAATCGCCGCCGCGCTGGCGATCCGCCCCGCATTCGCGCCGCGCGTCGTCACCCTCGGGCTTGACCCGAGGGTCCACAGCGATCCGCCCCGCGTTCGCGCCGCGCGCCTCATTGCAACGCCAGCTCCGCACGCCTGGGTTGCGCACGCCGCCACCCTCAGGCTTGACCCTTCGCCCTGGGGCTTAACTCCTCGTCACCCTCGGGCTTGACCCGAGGGTCCACGGCGATCCGCCCCGCATTCGCGGCGCGCGCCTCATTGCGGCGCCAGCTCCGCGCGCCTGGGTTACGCACGCCGCCACCCTCAGGCTTGACCCTTTGCCCTCGGGCTTAACTCTTCGTCACCCTCGGGCTTGACTCCTCGTCACCCTCGGGCTTGACCCGAGGGTCCACGGCGATCCGCCCCGCGCTTGCGGCGCGCGCCTCATTGCAACGCCAGATCCGCGCGTGTGGGCGGCGCGCCCTCTTCGTTCTTGCCCGCGCCGATCTTCGGCGCCGCGACCAACAGCCGCGCCGGATCGATCCGCGTCGCCAGATAGGTCCGCACCGCCGCCGCCCGCGCGTGGCCGAGCTTGGGCAGGTCGGCTTCCGTCACCTTCATATGCGCGATCAAAAGCTTTTTCATCTCGTCGGGCGGCAGCGATTTCGCCATTCCCAGAAAATCGCGCGGCTTGGGCATATCGGCCGCCTTGTAGACCTGTTTCAAATATTTGTCATACTCGCCGGTGGTCATCGGCAGCGTGTCGAGATCGACGTGTTCCTCGCCCATATCGTCCGCCTTGCGTTGACGGATCAGATAATCGAGCTTCGCCTCGCGCAAGCCCGGCGTGTCGAGCGCCGGATCGACGTCGCCCGTGATTTCGAGCCGCAGCGACGCGCGCTGCTTGAGCGCCGCCGCCACCTGGTCGAGCTTCTTCTGATCGCTCTCCGCGAGCCGCGCGAAGCCCGGCTTGAACGCCACATACGACAGACCCTCGCCGCCGCCGCCGCCCGGCAATGCGGCCGCCAGCAGACGGAACGGCGACGTGATCGCCTTCATCACCAGGTTGGCGAGCGCATGCCAGATTACGCTGCCGAGACTGAATTGCGGATCGTTGAGCGAGCCCGAAACGGGAATATTCAGATCGATCCGTCCCTGCGGATCCTTGAGAATCGCGACCGCCAGCCGCACCGGCAGATTGAGCACGCTCGGCTGCGGCACCTTGTCGCCGAAGGTGAGCTGGTCGATCGCAATATGGTTTTGCGCGCTCAGGTTCTGATGGTCCAGCAGATAATGGACGTCGACCGTCAGGGCGCCTTTGGTGATTGGATAGCCAGTGTATTTCGCCGAATAGGCTGAAAGATCGGGCAATTCGATCCCGTCGGCCTTGGCCTTGATATCGACAAACGCCATCGGCGCCAGCGGATTTACCGAGCCGCTGATAGCGACCGGCGCGGCGCCATTGACCATCGCGTTCAGCGCGACGTCGGCCGGCGCGGTCGAATTCGTGCCGAATTCGCCGATCTTGCCCGTCATCCCGGTCAGGTCGGCCCGGTAGTTGGGCCGGATGAAATTATCCGTGTAATTGACCTCGCCGCTCTGCAACACGATCCCGCCCAGCCGGATATCGGCCGGAATCGGCGCGGGCGCCGCGGCGGCTTCGGGCG
>JAJXYM010000130.1 GCA_021780585.1 Deltaproteobacteria bacterium | reverse complement strand
CAAGCGCGGTTCGCGATGAATCCGCCGGTAATGGCGCGTCGCGCCGCCCGCTTGCCTGACGCGGCGGCTGATTTTCAGGAAACGCAAATTCTGGACGGACGTAGATAGAGACAAATGGATATGGGCTTCATGGACGGCAGGAGTCCGAAAATGCTGCGGAAAAAAACGTTGATGGCGGCGATCTTCGCGATCGTGGCGGCGGTGGGGATGGCGGCGGCGCCGGCCAGCGCCTTCGCGCGCGGTTGGGGGCACGGTCATTGGCATGGTGGCTGGCACGGCGGAGGGCATGCTGAGCGCTGGCGCGGCGGTCGCGGATGGAACCGCGGCTGGGGCGACCGCGGCGGCTGGGGTCGTGGCGGATGGGGCGAGCGCGGTGGTTGGGGTGACGGAGGTCGCTGGGGCGACCGCGGCGGCTGGGGCGGTGGTCCCGGATCGTGGGGCGGCGGATGGGGCGAGCATGAGGGCGAAGGCTGGCGCGGCGGCCCCGGATGGTGGGGAGGGGGATGGGGTGGTCGCGGCGGCGACGACGACTGAGGGAGCGATACCGCCGCTTTGGAAACTCGGTCTTAAGTCCGACTGAAGCGCGGAACGAAACGCCCCGCCGGCCCCCGGCGGGGCGTTTTTTTTATCCGCAGGCGTCACCGCGGATGGCTGAACAATTGTCCCAACCATGCTATATCATCAAATTACATCGTGAGGTTAGCAATGGATGATCATTGGTTGGAAAAGCTTGCAATCCACGAACTATGCGCCCGTTTCTGCCGAACGATCGACGCGCAGGACCCGGACGGTTGGGCGACGTGCTTCACTGATACGGGGGCCTTCGAGTTCGACGGCTGGGCGATTTCTGGACGCACCGCGCTACGCGAATATGCGGAGGTTCAGGCGCGCCAATTCCGCTGCCGCCATCTGACGCTCAATATGCTGTACGAGGTTGACGGCGACCGCGCCCGCGGCCGCGCGGCGGCCGTGGTTATGTTGGCGACGCCGAGCGGCTATAAGATTCTCAGCGCGGGCGAATACGAGGACTGGCTGGCGAAGCGTGACGGCGCCTGGCTGATCGAGGTGCGTCGCCTCAAGACCGATCGCATGGTCGGCGCTCTGGAGCCGACGGTGAACCTCGCCGATCCGGAGGTCGCGCCGCTGGCCGCGACGCTGCTCGAAGCGGCGCGCCGCCTGGGCCGGCGCGTCGCCTAGGCGGTCGCGTTCCAGTTGGCGGCGAGCGCGTCGATCGCGGCGAGGATACGCTTGCGCTTCTCCTCCGGGTTCGGCGCGTAGGAGGTAAACTGCAGCGCCGACGAAGTGATTCCGGCGCGTTCGTAGTCGCGCAGCCGCCGGGCGATTTTCTCCGGCGAGCCGACGACGTAGATCGATTCGATCATATGGTCCGGGATGGTTGCGACCGCCTTTTTGCGATCGCCCGCCACCCACGCCTCGAAGGCGGTGCGGGCTTCGTTCTCGTAGCCGATTTCGCGGAAGAACTTGTTGTATTGCGGCACGGTGACGTAGGCCGTCAGCTCGCGGCGCAACTGTTCGCGCACCGCTTCCTCCTCGGCGTCGATCGCGACCATGATGCGGCAGGCGATATCGATACTATCCACCGGACGGCCGCCGGCGCGCGCGCCTTCGCGGATATGCTCACGCAGCGGCCCGAAACTTTCCGGCGTGATGTAGTTGACGATCGCGCCATCGCCGATTTCCCCCGCCGTGCGCAGCATCAGGGCGCCTTGCGCGCCGATATAGATCGGCGGCGGCGGATCGCTTGCGGAACCGAGGCGGAAGCCGTTGATCTGCACGGTCTTGCCGGCGACCGTCACCTTTTCCCCGGTGAAGCATCGCCTGAGCGCGTCGACGGTTTCGCGCAGCCGCGTGATCGGCATCTTGTACGGCACGCCCATCCATTGTTCGACGATAGTGGGGGTCGAGATGCCAAGGCCGAGAATGAAGCGTCCGCCCGAGAGCCGCTGGACCGAGGCGGCCGAGAGCGCGATCAGCGCCGCGGGGCGCGTGAAGACCGGCACGATCGCGGTGCCGAGACGCATCCGCTCGCTGACCATCGCGGCGGCGGCGACCGGCGTGATCGCGTCGCCGGCGAAGGTTTCGTACGACCATGCGTCGACGAATCCGGCGCGCTCGGCATGGCGCACCAGTTCGGCGAAATGCTGGTTCTGAAAACCGTCGAGCGGAATCGTAATCCCAAGTCGCATCATGGCGGACACTCTCTTTTCGAACAGATGAGAGAAAATCTATATCGGGCGCGGCGGGCGAGCGCAAAGCGCGCGCGGCGGCGCTAGCTTGCCGGGGGCGCCAGATTCAGCGCTTCGGCCAGATGGAGCGGTTCACGGCCGGGGCAGAATTGGCGGATTTGCGCGCGACAGGCGAAGCCGTCGGCGACGATTAGCGCGCCCGGCGGACTCCCGGCGACGGCGGGAATCAGCGCCCGTTCGCCGATTTTGCGCGAAATCGCAAAACGGCTCTCGCCGTATCCGAACGCGCCCGCCATCCCGCAGCATCCGGCGTCCGGCGCGGTGACTTCGAGCGCCCGCGCCCGGCGCAACAGGCTGAGTTCGGCGTCGAGTCCGGCGAGCGCCTGGCGATGGCAATGGCCATGGACGAGCGCGCGGCCCGACAGCGCGGGCGGGGCGAAGCCGGGCGCGTCGCGCGTGAGAAATTCGTCCAGCATCAGCGCCGACTCCGCGACCTGGCGCGCCGCGCCGAGACGCGGAAACAGCGCGGGCGCCTCGTCACGAAAAGTCAGGATGCAGCTCGGTTCGAGGCCGACGATTTTCACGCCGCGTTCGACGTACGGCGCGAGCCGGTCGAGCGCGGCGAGCATGCGCCGGCGGGCGAGATCGAGGCGGCCCTGATCATAGAGCGGACGGCCGCAACAGAGATCTCCGGACGGTATCACGACGCGAAAACCCGCGCGTTCGAGCACCTCGGTCGCCGCGATCGCGACGCGCGGCTCGAAGAAATTATTGAAGGTGTCGGGAAACAGCACGACTTCGGGCGCGTCCGGATTGGGCGGGCGATGATGCGCGAACCATCGGCGGAAAGTGGCCGGCGCGATCCGCGGCAGCATGCGCGCCTGATGCACGCCGAGAAGGGTTTTCGCGACCGATCCGGCGGCGCCCTGGGTCAGCGCGTTGCCCAGGCGCGGAAATGCCGCGCCGAGCCGGGCGAGCTCGTGAATCCGGCCAAAGAGTCGCGCCGCGAGCGGCGGGCGATGCGTCTGGTAATAGGCGGTCATGAACTCCGCCTTGTACTTCGCCATATCGACCGCGGCCGGGCATTCGCTCTTGCAGGCCTTGCACGACAGGCACAGCTCCAGCGCTTCGTAGAGCGCGTTGTCGGCGAAGCCGTCGGGGAGCAGACCGCCGGTGAGCGCGTCGAACAGCAGGCGGGCGCGGCCGCGCGTCGAATGCATCTCGTCGCGCGTCGCCATGTACGACGGGCACATCGCGCCCGCGTCGGTCTTGCGGCACTTGCCGATCCCGACGCATTTGAGCGCGGCTCCGGCGAGTCCGTCCTCGGCCGAAAAATCGAAATAGGTCGGGACCGCGCGCGGCGCGTATTGCGGACCCAGGCGCAGATTGGCGTCGAGCGGTTCGGGATCGACAATCACGCCGGGGTTCATGCGACGGGCCGGGTCGAAGACGCGCTTGAACTCGCGAAACGCTCCGATCAGCTCCGGGCCGAACATCTTCGGCAGCAGTTCCGAGCGCGCCAGGCCGTCGCCATGCTCGCCGGAGAGCGAACCGCCGAATTCCGCGACCAGGTCGCCAATTTCGAGCATCGCGGCGCGGAAAGTCGCGATTCCTGCGCGCGTCGCCAGATCGAAATTGATCCGGCAATGGACGCATCCTTCGCCGAAATGGCCGTAGTAGGTGGCGGCGGCGAGGCCGTGGCCGTCGAGCAGCTTGACGAAACGGCGCAGGAAATCGCCGAGCCGCGCCGGCGGCACGGCGCAATCCTCGGCTCCGGGCCAGGTGCGCGGCCGGCCGGGAACATAGGCTCCCGCGCCCAATCCGGATTCGCGCAGACGCCATACGGCGAGCTGATCCGCGCGATCGAAAATGGGCGCGATTCCCGTGCAGGCGCCGGTCGCGCGCGCCTCGTCAGTCAGCGCCGCGACGCGCGCGCGTAATTCGTCGTCGCTCCCGGCGCCGAGTTCGACCAGCAGGAACGCGCGTCCTTCAGGCAGGAGCCGCACCGCCGCGACCCCCTTCGAGCGGGCGATATCGGGCAGATGATGGTCGAAGCCTTCGAGCGCCTGCGGCCGATGCGCCAGCATCCAGGGCATCTGATCGGCGGCGAGGAAAACGTCGGCGAAACCGATTACGACGGTCGCGAGCCGCCGCGGAATCGGCACGAGCCTTACGGTCGCGGCGTGGATAACCGCGAGCGTGCCCTCTGAGCCGACCATCGCGCGCGCCAGATTGAAGTCGCGCTCGGGCAGGAGGTCGTCGAGGTTGTAGCCGGAAACGCGGCGCGGGATTCGCGGATAGCCGGCGCGAATCGCGTCGGCGTGGCGATCGGCGAGCGCGCGCAGCCCGGTCAGGATTTCGGCGCCGCGGCCGCCCGCCGCGATCGCGCGGGCGAATTCGGCGTCATCGATCGCGCCGCCGAGGCGCAGCTCCGCGCCGTCGTAGAGCGTGGCCTCGAGCGCCACGACGTTGTCGGCGGTTTTGCCGTGGGCGGCGGAGTGGGCGCCGCAGGAATTGTTGCCGATCATCCCGCCGATCGTGCATCGGTCCCTGGTGGAGGGATCCGGCGCGAAGAATAATCCGTAGGGCGCGGCGGCGGCGTTCAGATGCGTCTGGACGACGCCGGGTTCGACGATGGCGACGCGCCGGTCCGGATCGATCGTGCGGATCGCGGTCATGTACTTCGAGAGGTCGAGCACGATGGCCGTGTTTGCGGCCTGGCCCGCCAGCGAAGTGCCGCCGCCGCGCGGAACGATCGGCAGATCGTTCTCGCGCGCGAGCTTGAGCGCGACCGCGATATCGCCGGCGTCGCGCGGCGTCACCACGCCGATCGGCACGCGCCGGTAGTTCGAAGCGTCGGTCGAATAGAGCACGCGCGCGGCGGCGTCGAAGCGCACGTCGCCCTTGATCGCGCGG
>JAJXYM010000091.1 GCA_021780585.1 Deltaproteobacteria bacterium | reverse complement strand
CAGCCTCGAGCAGACCCATCAGTCGTACCTGGTGCAGCATTTCTCGGTGTTCGACGCCTGGCGGCTGAGCGCCCAGGGAGCGCGGATGCCGGGCGCGCCGACCTTCAATTTCGCGCATGAGCTCGCAACGAATCAGAAGGCCGGCCTCGGCATGATTTATCAAACGGTGCAGTCGCAAGCTTCGCTGCTCGCGTTTAACGATATCTATCGCGGACTGGCGATCCTGGGGGCGATTTTTATTCCGTCGTTCCTGGTGCTCAAGCGCGCGACCGGCGGAGGCGGCGGAGGACATTAAGCCGACCGCCCGAATCCGGCCCGCGCCAATCACGATGCCGCGACGGTGCAGGCGCTCTCGGCGGCGCGTAATCGGCGCACCGTGCGATCGCGGCCGAGCACGGCGATGACTTCGTAAATTCCCGGGCTGACCGTGCCGCCCGTCAGGGCGACCCGCACCGGCTGAGCAAGCTGCCCGAGCTTCATCGCGAAACGATCGAGCACCCGGGCGAAGCCGGCCTGAATCGACGCCTCGGCGAAGTCGGCGCTATCGATCGAGGCGATTTCGCCGGCGAGCGCGGCGAGCGCCGGCGCGATTTCGGGCTTGAGGAATTTAGCCGCGGCCTTGGGCTCGATCGCAATTTCGTCGTTGAGATAAAAGCTCGCGAAATCGACCAGTTCGACCAGCGTCTTGGCGCGCTCGCGCAGCGTCGCGATCATCTTTTCGAGCCACGCGTCGTCGCCCGGAATTGTCCCTCCGCGCCGGGCGACAAACGGCTTGATATCGCGCACCAGACGCGCGAGCGGCAGCGACTTCATGTAATGGAAGTTCAGCCACAGCAGCTTTTCCGCGTTGAAGATTCCGGCCGACTTGCCGCAATTGGCGAAATCGAAATACTCGATCATCTCGGCACGCGAAAAAATCTCCTGATCGCCATGTGACCATCCGAGCCGCACCAGATAGTTCAGCAGCGCCTCGGGAAAATAGCCAAGGTCGCGATAGGCGAAGACCGACGTGGCGCCATGGCGCTTGGAGAGCTTCTGCCCGTCCGGCCCCATCACCATCGGCAGATGCGCGTAGGCCGGCGGCTCGAAGCCGAGCGCATAGAAGATCTGCATCTGGCGCGGAGTGTTTGGCAGATGGTCGTCGCCGCGCACGATGTGCGTCATTTTGAAGTCGGCGTCGTCGAGCACGGTCGCGAAATTGTAGGTTGGTACGCCGTCGGAGCGGAAAATGATCAGATCGTCGAGTTCGGCGTTCTCGAACACCGCGCGGCCTTTGATCAGATCGTCAACAACGGTTATGCCCTCGCGCGGCGAACGGAAACGAATCGTGTAATCGCGACCGGCGCGTTTGTCGGGCAGGTCGATCTTCGCCAGCTCCGCGGGCGGCGTGCGATCGCGGCAGCGACCGTCGTAGCCGGGCTTGCGACGCTCCCGTTCGGCCTGCTTGCGCATCGCGTCCAGTTCCGCCGCCGTGCAATAACACGGATAGGCCTTGCCCTCGCGCAGGAGCTGGAGCGCCGCTTCGCGATAACGATCGAAACGATTCGACTGGAAGTAGCGCGCGTCGGGCGGCCCTTCGTCCCAATCGACGCCCAGCCACGTGAGGCTCTCGAGAATTTCGTCGAGCGATTCGCGGGTTGATCGTTCGCGATCGGTGTCGTCGATGCGCAGGATAAAGGCGCCGCCGTTATGGCGCGCGAACAGATAGGCGAACAGGCCCGAACGGACGTTGCCGATATGCAGCGCCCCGGTTGGACTCGGCGCGTAACGGGTGCGGACGGTCACGATTTCATTCCCATTCTATCGTCGCCGGCGGTTTCGAGGTGATGTCGTACACGACCCGGTTGACGCCGCGGGTTTCGTTGGTGATCCGGCTGGAGAGCCGCGCGAGAAAAGCGGGATCGAGGCGCGCCCAGTCGGCGGTCATGCCGTCCTGCGACTCGACCGCGCGAATCGCGATCACGCTTTCGTAACTGCGACCGTCGCCCATCACGCCGACCGTCTTGAGCGGCAGCAGCACGCCGAAAGCCTGCCATAATCGACCACCCAGTCCGGCGGCGGCGACCTCATCGATCACGATCGCGTCGGCGCGGCGCAGTAAATCCAGGCGTTCGCGCGTCACCTCGCCGACGATCCGCACCGCCAGGCCTGGTCCGGGAAACGGCTCGCGATCGACCACATCGGCGCCGAGTCCCAGCTCGCGGCCGGCCTCGCGCACCTCGTCCTTGAACAATTCGCGCAGCGGCTCCACCAACTCCAGCCGCATCCGCTCCGGTAATCCGCCGACATTATGATGGCTCTTGATCGTGACCGACGGCCCCTTGAAGGAAACCGATTCGATCACGTCGGGATAGAGCGTGCCCTGGCCCAGAAAGCGCGCGCCGCCGATCGCGGCGGCCTCGCGCTCGAACACGTCGATAAAGGTATGCCCGATGATGCGGCGCTTCCGCTCGGGATCGAGCACGCCCGCCAGCCGCTCGATAAACAGGTCGGCGGCGTCGGCGATCCGCAGCGGGATGCCAAGTTCGCGGGCGAACGTGCGCTCCATCCGCTCGCGTTCGCCCGCGCGCAGCAGGCCGGTATCGACGAAGACGCAGCGCAACCGGTCGCCGATCGCGCGATGGATCAGCGCGGCCGCGACCGACGAATCGACCCCGCCCGACAGTCCCATCAGGACGCGATCGTGCGGGCCGACGCGCGCGCGGATTTCCGCAAGCTTGGTCTCGACGAACCCGGCCATCGTCCAGTCGCCCGGCTCGCCGCAGATTCCGATGACGAAATTGCGCAGGATTTGCGCGCCGTTGGGCGTATGGACGACCTCGGGATGGAATTGTATGCCGCGCAGGCGGCCGTCGCGCGAACGCACGGCGGCGTAAGGCGAATTGTCGCTATGGGCGATCGGACAAAGGTCGGCCGGAATCCGCTCGACGCGATCGCCGTGCGACATCCAGACGCGCTGCTCGCGCGCTTCGAGTCCGGCGAAGAGCGGATCGTCGCCGTCAATCACGAGGGTCGCCGGCCCGTATTCGCGCGCCTGCGCTCCCGCGCTATGGGCGCCCAGATGCTGCGCGATCACGTACATGCCGTAACAGATACCGAGCACCGGGCAGCCAAGGTTGAGCGCCTCGTCGGCGAGATCCGGCGCGCCCGTGTCGTACAGGCTGGCTGGTCCGCCGGAAAGGATAATTCCGCGCGGCTTGAGCGCGCGAATCTTTTCGACCGGGAAATCGTACGGATGAATTTCGCAGTAGACCCGCGCTTCGCGCACGCGGCGCGCGATTAGCTGCGTGTATTGGCTGCCAAAATCGAGAATCAGGATCACGAGGCCACGCCTTGCTCGATCAATATAGCCGACCGGCGCGGTCCGGCGAAGTACGCGCCCGGCGCGGTATCAACAACGCCGGGCGTCTGATTGATCCGGAGCGCCGGCGGGCGGTTGAATCCGCGCCGGAACCGCCGTTTGACATTGACGGGATCGGCGACCGCCGCGCGCCGGTCGCGATCAATCCGCTCAACCCCGTAGCGACGCTTCGAGTCGCGCGCCCTCGCGCGTGCGAAAGGCGACCGCGACGGACAGCCGCTCGAGATGCTGGTCGATCAGTTTGCCGCCGAGCCGCACCCTGTGTTGCGCGAAGAATGCTTCAACTTCGGACTGGCGGTCGAGCAGGCCGTTGATCGCCTCGCACATCCGCGGCAGCGCGCTGTCGGGAAACCGCCCGACCATCGTTTCCCAGTTGCGCTGAACAAACTCCCACGCCGCGTATCGCGAGACGTTGTTGTACAGCAGCGAATGCATCAGGAAGGGCGCGTTCTGCGTGCGCACCTCGCCGTTGATCGTCATCTCCATGGTCTGGCCGAGCAGCGCGAGGTCGCGGAAGTTGGCGAGCGAGAAAAGATAGCGCTGCTCCTCTTGCGGGGTGCGCGCGGCTTTGAAGCGGCGCTTGAAATCCTGATAGCGGGTCGCGTCGCCGCAATGGGCGAGAATCGCGACCAGCGCGGGCATCAGGTCGCGATCGGCGCGCGCCGGATCGGCCTCCCACGCGGCGTAGAGCTCGCCGGCTTTCGCCTGCACCGAGGGGTCTTCGCCGATCGTGCCGAGCGCGCTGATCAGGGTCGCGCGCAACTGACCGCGCAGTTCGTCCTCGCCTGGCGCCGGCGACCATCCGAGACGCCCCGCCGCCGGGCCAACGGTATCGCGCACGGCGGCGGCAACGGCGGGACGCTGGGCGGGCGACGCGATCATGTCGAGATAGTTGAAGGCCGCGATCAGCGCACGCCAGACATTGAGATCGGATTCGTCGCGGAACAGGCGCGCCATCCGGATGAACTCGGCGAGCGGCGTGAGTCCGGCGACGGTCGCGGCCCAGGTGTCGCTGACCAGGCCGAAGCGCTCGATCGGCCGCAACGCGTCCAGATTCGCGGTCAACGCGGCCAGCAGCTCGGGCGCATAGCGGACGCGATAGAAGCCGTGGCCGCCCTCGTTCAGCAGCGCCCATCCCGGCCGGCCGGGAAGTTCGAGCGTGGCCTCGCCGCCGGTCAGCAGGAGCTTATGCGAGATCACGCCGCTGTCGACGGCGGCGCGGACCATGATCGGCACGTGCCAGGTCTGCGGCTCGGGATTTGCCGGCGGCGCGAAAAAGAAGCGGCGCTGGCTGATGCGCAGCGAACGGCCGTCGGGCGCCAACTCGGCGCTGATCACGGGAAAGCCCTGCTGGAAAATCCACGTGTCCATCATCGCGCGCGCGGGCTGGCCGGTCGATTCCTCGAGCGCGTCCCACAGGTCGCCGGTTTCGGCGTTGGCGTACTGATGCTTTTTGAGATAGCGCGAGATGCCCTTGCGGAATTCCTCGGCGCCGAGGAACTGTTCGAGCATCCTCAGCACCGCGGCGCCCTTTTCGTACGTGAGCACGTCGAACATCGAGCGGCAATCCTCGGGACTGAGCACGGTGTACTCGATCGAACGGGTGCTCTTGAGCGCATCGATCGCCATCGCGGCCCCGCGCGATACGCCGAAGCTCTCCCAGCGCTTCCATTGGGGTTTCCAGGCGTCGACCGCGAGCATCTCCATGAAGGTGGCGAAGGCTTCGTTGAGCCAGATTCCGTTCCACCAGCGCATCGTGACCAGATCGCCGAACCACATGTGCGCGTTCTCATGCGAAACGACGTCGGCGACGCGCTCGAGTTCGGCGCGCGACGCGGTTTTGTCGTCGGCCAGCAAGA
>JAJXYM010000263.1 GCA_021780585.1 Deltaproteobacteria bacterium | reverse complement strand
GCGAGTCGAGGCGCAGTACCTGTTCTCGCGCGGCGAGCAGCGCCAATGGCGCACCAGTCAGACCAATGGACCGAGCGACGGCGGCATCAACGCCACCGAGGCGACGCCGCTGATGCCCAACAACGATGGATTACCCACCGCGACCGGCAGTAACGAAATCCTTCGCTGGTCGGGATGGTGGGGCTTTGGCAGTTTTCTCGCCGGCTATGGCGAAGGGTCGATGGCCGGACCGATGACTCGCGGAATCAAGGACGTCAGCCGTTTGCAGCTGCTCGGAACCGGGATGGTCGCGAGCCTCGGCAACTTCGCGTTCTCGGTCGGCACGGAGGAGATGTGGTGGGGGACGGGTCACTTCGGCGCGCTCTCGCAGAGCGATAACTCCTCGCCCTTTCCGGCGGTGCGGATCCAGAATATCCATCCGCTGGTGCTGCCGGGGTTCCTGCGCTACCTCGGACAGTTCCGTTATCAGCTCTTTTTCGGCCAGCTCGACGGCGAACGCTACTATGCGCATCCGTGGATCGACGGCCAGATCTTCAGCTTCAAGCCGCTGCCGACGTTCGAGTTCGGCTTCACCCACACGATCGATTTCGGCGGCAAATATAACAATAATTACAGTTTTTCCGGCTTCCTCGGCCGCGCGACCGGTTTCGCCACCGGGAGTCCGGCGAACGGCAACACCAACTCGCGCGGCGGCGTCTATCTCAAATTCTATTTTCCCAGGCTGCGGAATCTCGAGGTCTACCAGGAGATTCTCGGCGAGGACAATCTGACCAAGGAATTGCCGCCGGTCGGCCGTTTCCTGCCGTTTCTGGCGGTGTCGTACCAGGGCGGGTTCTATCTGCCGCGGCTGACCCGGGACGGCTTGACCGACCTGCGCTTCGAGTACGCGATTCTGGAGCCGAATTACTCCGTACATGATCAGGCGCTCTACTGGACTTATGAAAGCGAACTGATGGGCGATCCGATGGGTCCGAACGCCACCGAGGTCGATATTCAGTTCGGGCGCTGGCTCGATCTGCGCGACAAGTTGAGCGAGGATCTGTTCTATACCGAGCAGGCCCCCGGTTACGGCTCGGCGATCGCCTATCCATACCAGTTTTACCCCTATCCGCTGGGCAAGGAGCATAGTGGCGGCGTGGCGATCGATTTTCTCCGTCTGCCGCGGCCGATCCGCAAATTGGGCGGCGGGCTCGCGACGATCCGCGCCCGCGCGGCGGTCGAATACGCGCGCGATCTCAATTATCGCGCCAACAGCGGCTCGGTGCGGTTCCTGCTGATGTTCTCCGGGTCGTTCACGCCCGGATGGCCAGGCTGGACATGGAAATGATCGCCTTTCGTCATGGCGGAGGCCGCCGCGGCATTCAGCCGCTCGGGGATTAAAGAGGACCGATGGAATCGACCAGCGCGCGAGACCCCAGGCCGGCGCCGGTGCAGGCGCTCGAAACGCCGCATCCCCGCGTCGCGCATCCGCCCGAAGCTTATGACGAGGAGGTCGATCTGCGCGAGTATCTCGAGGCGCTGGCGAATCGATGGCGCCTGATCGCGGCGACGACGATCGCGGCGATGCTGGCGACGGCGATCGTTACCGGACTCGCGATGACCAAATGGTATCGGGCCGAGGCGATAATCCGCCCGATCACGGCCAACGCGGTGCAGGGGCGGCTCTCTGGCCTGCTCGGCGGAATGGGGGGATTCGGCGGGATGGGCGGACTCGGCGCGGGCCTGATCGGCGGCGAATCGTCGAATCCGGCCAGCGAATACATGCCGGTGCTCAAGAGCTTCGATTTCACCAGCCGCCTGATCGCCGGACACAATCTCGCGTCGCGTCTGCGCGTCGGCGGATGGGCGCTGTTCGGCGGCGCGCCGGCGGATCCGCAATGGGCGCGCTACCGGGCGATGCGCAAACGGTTCGATTGCGAATTTTCGCTGCGCAGCGGAAACCTCACGCTCTACTATCAGGACCCCGATCGGGCGATGGCCGAAACCGTTCTGGGATTCTATATTTCGGATTTGCGCGAACTATTGCGCCACGAGCAGATTCGCGACGCCACGGAAGCGATTGACTCCCTGCGCGCCGAAAGCCGGGACACGGCGGATAATCTCCTGCAGACCCAGCTCTACGAATTGCTGGCGCGCCAGATTCAGCAGCAGAAGCTCGCCCAGGTGCAGGCCGATTTCGCTTTCAAGGTGCTGGTCGCGCCGACCGCGCCGGACAAACCCTACCGGCCCCAGGTTTTGCTCGACGCCGTGCTCGCCGGGATGCTCGCGTTGATGCTGACCATCGCCGCGATCCTCTGGCGGAATCCCGTTGCAACCGCCGGTCGCGCGCGTCCGCCGCGCCGCGGGTGAAATCCTCTGAAGCCTGCTTGAGCGGTAACGTCGTCCGCGGTCCGTGAATTCCCAGGCTTGGACGTGCGGCAAGGTCGAGCCATCAGTCCCAATAGTCGCGAGCCAGGCGCGCCGGTTCCGGAAAAAGTGCGCCGGCTTCGCGCCGAAGCCCGCGGTGGCGGCGGAATTTGGAATCTATGAAAGTCGCGATTTTGGCCGGAGGATTGGGAACGCGATTGCGCGAAGAGACGGAATACCGGCCCAAGCCGATGGTCGAGATCGGCGGCCGGCCGATTCTCTGGCATATCATGAAACTCTACTCTTGTTTCGGCTTTTCGGAGTTCGTGATCTGTCTCGGCTACAAGGGCGATTTGATCCGCGACTATTTCCTCAACTACGAGATTCGCAACCGCGATTTCACGGTTACTCTCGGCTCGCGCTCGGTAGCGATTCATAATAGCCATTCCGAGGAAGGCTGGAAAATTACGCTCGCCGAAACCGGCGACGACACCATGACCGCGGGTAGAATCAAACGCGTCGCGCGCTATCTCGGCGACGGCCCGTTTATGGTCACCTATGGCGACGGCGTCGCCGACGTGGATATTTCGCGCCTGACCGCGTTCCATCGCGCCCGCGGCAAACTCGCGACGGTTACCGGCGTGCGTCCTTCGTCGCGCTACGGCGAGTTACAGGTGCAGGACGGCGTGGTCAGAATGTTTCGGGAAAAGCCGCAGGTCCACGAAGGCTGTATCAATGGCGGTTTCTTTGTTTTCGAGCGGCGCGTGCTGGATCTCGTCCAAAGTGACGACGAGAGTCTCGAGGCCGGCCTGCTGGCCAGGCTGGCCGAGGCTGGCGAACTTGCCGTCTATCAACACGAGGGCTTCTGGCAGTGCATGGATACCTATCGCGAAATGCAACTCCTGAATGAGCTGTGGCGGAACGGTCGGGCTCCCTGGCGTCTATGGGAACGCTGAACGAATCCTTTTGGCGGGACCGGTCCGTCTTCGTCACCGGCCATACCGGCTTCAAAGGCGGATGGCTGACGACGTGGCTATTGGAAATGGGCGCGCGCGTCACCGGATATGCGCTGGCCCCCGACACCCGCCCGTCGTACTTCGAATTGTGCGGATTGGGGCGAAGGGTGACTTCGATTATCGGCGACATTCTCGACCGGCCGGCGCTCGAGCGGGCGATTAGCGCCTCCGCGCCCGAGGTGATTTTTCATCTCGCCGCGCAGCCGTTGGTCCGGCGATCGTATCGTGACCCCGCCGCGACCTTCGCCGTCAACGTGATGGGCACAGTGAATGTGCTCGAAGCGGCGCGCTCGGCCGGTTCGGTCCGGGCGATCGTCGTCGTGACCAGCGACAAGTGCTATGAAAATCGCGAATGGCCTTGGGGTTATCGGGAAGGCGACGCGCTGGGCGGCCGCGATCCGTACAGCGCGTCCAAAGGATGCGCCGAACTCGTCGTCGCCGCCTACCGGCGATCGTTCTTTGACGCGCCCGGCAGCGCGCTCGCCTGTGCGACCGCGCGCGCGGGCAATGTAATCGGCGGCGGCGACTGGGCCGAAGACCGTCTCGTGCCCGACGCGATCCGCGCGCTGGGCCGCGGCGAACCGCTGATCTTGCGCAATCCTTGCGCGATTCGTCCGTGGCAGCACGTGCTGGAGCCGATCGGCGCCTATCTTGAGCTTGCCGAACGTCTTTGCGTCGAAGGCGAGCGCTGGGGCGGCGCATGGAATTTCGGTCCCGGCGAGGATTCCGTCGTGACCACCGCCGCTGTGGTCGATCAGGTGTTCGCCGCATGGGGCGCCGGCTCATGGCGGACGCCCGACGACGCGGCGGCGCCGCACGAGGCCCAGTGCCTCAAGCTCGATTGCGGCAAGGCCCGACAGGTTCTGGGATGGCGCCCGCGCCTCACGCTGGAAGAGAGTATCAAGCTCACTGTCAGTTGGTATCGGCGCGCGTCGGGAGGCGACAGCAATGAGATGTACGCCCGCAGCGCCGCTCAGATTCGCGATTATTGCAAAGCGCGCGCCGGCTTTCCCGCATCGGCGATACTGGAGAATTGAGCAATGCGGAAGGAAGGCGGCCGGGAAGGCCACGCCTGTCTCGGATGTGGCGCCAATTCGCCCAAAGTATTTCTCGATCTGGGCCGGACTCCACTGGCTAATTCATATCTTCAGGCCGAGGTTGATTACGGCCGGGAGGAAACCTTTCCGCTGGCGGCGGCGTACTGCGAGAGCTGCGCCCTGGTCCAGCTTGCGGAAACTGTCGCGCCGGAGAAAATGTTTTCGGAATACGCCTATTTCTCGTCCTATTCCGATAGTTTTCTCGAGCACGCGCGGTTAATGGCCGAAGCCCATGTTCAGCGATTCAATCTCGGCCGCGACAGCCGCGTGCTCGAAATCGCCAGCAACGACGGTTACCTGCTGCGGTATTTCAAACAGCGCGGCATCGGCGTTCTGGGGATCGATCCGGCGCGCAATATCGCGGCGGAGGCGAATCGCCGCGGCATCCCGACGCTATGCCAGTTTTTCGGCGAGGGCTTCGCGCCCGATTTGGTGCGTGAACACGGTCAGGCTGATCTCATAATCGGCAACAACGTCCTCGCCCACGTTCCTGATGTCAATGGTTTCCTGAGGGCGACGGCCGCCTGCCTGCGGCCCGATGGCGCGGCGGTTTTCGAGTTTCCCTATCTGCGCGAACTGCTGGACAAAACCGAATTCGACACCATTTACCATGAACACGTTTTCTACTATTCCCTGAGCGCCATAAGCAATTTGGCGCGCCGCGCCAGGCTCGAGTTATGGGATGTCGCGCCGCAGCGGATTCACGGCGGCTCGCTGCGGGTCTTCCTGCAGCGTCCCGGCGCGCGTCCGATCGACAGCCGGATCGATCAGACGCTCG
>JAJXYM010000378.1 GCA_021780585.1 Deltaproteobacteria bacterium | reverse complement strand
CATGCTCGACAATCTGAGCGGCGGGCGCTTCGAGATCGGCGTCGGCCGCGGCGTCTCGCCCTTCGAGCTCGCCTACTATCGCGTCCCGTTCATGGAATCGCGCGAGATGTTCGAGGAGGCGCTCGGCGCGATCGCCGGCGCGCTGCGCAACGGCCGCGTCAACCATCGCGGGCATTACTACCGCTTCGATTCCGCGCCGCTCGAGATGGCGCCGATGCAAAAGCCGAATCCGCCCTTCTGGTACGGCGCCGCGACGCCCGAAAGCGTCAGCTTCGCCGCCCGCCGCGGGATGCACATGGTCGGCAACGGCCCCAACGCCGCGCTCAGGAAGTTCACCGCGGCTTATCTGGAAGAGCTGGCGAAGCATAAGGGTGGTCCCGACGATCTCAATCCGCATCTCGGCGAGACCCGGCGCGGCGCGATCCGCCATATCTATGTCGCCGGCGACGAGCGCGAGGTCGATCGCGTCGCGCGTCCCGCCTACAAGGCCTACTACAACAATATCGTCAAGCTATGGCGCGACTTCCGCACGCTGCCCGCCTACGGCTTTACCGACGATCTCGATCTCGCCTGCGCCAACGACGTGGCGATCGCGGGAACCGCGAATGAAGTGCGCGATCGGGTGGCGAGCTTCTTCGCCGACAGCGGATGCGACTATCTGGCGCTGTCGTTCGCATGGGGCAATCTGGCGCATGCCGACTCGCGCCGTTCGCTGGAGCGTTTCGTCACCCGCGTGATGCCCGATTTCGCGTCAACTGGCCTCCGCTCGGCTGACTGAACTCGCGGCGCAGCCGGCGTTCGGCGCGTCAGGATAGTTGCGACAAAAATCGCAACTATCCTGACGCGTTCGCGTTCCGCTTATTCCGCCGCGACGAAATTCCCCGCATCGAGACACACCAGCGGACCATTGCCGGCGCGGCGCAGGCCGAGCGGATCCGCGCCATCAGCGACCGCCGCGACCTGACGCTTCATCAGCCGCCGCAGCATCGCGATCCCGCGATCGGTCGAAGTCAGATGTTCCTCCGAATGCAGCGTGATCGCGCCCTGGCCAACTTGCGCCTCGAAATCGCCCGGCATCCGCTGATGTTCGTCTTCCGTCAGTTCGAACCACGTCTTGCCGCCGAAGCGCGATCGCTGCCGGCTCAGTTCGCCCGGTTCGCGCACCCGGCCGGCGGTATAGATGCGGAAGCTGGTATCATCGATCGGCAATACCCATCCAATTGATGACGCCGGCCCATAATGGTCAAGCCGCGGATCGGGCACCACGCGCAAAGTCGGCAGCACGACTTCGGTGATCCGGTCGAGCCGTCGCCCGCCGTCGAGCGGACGCACCTGCAACGAGCGCACCCCGCGATCGGTTTCAGCGAACGCCACCTCCGGCATCCGGCCCATCGCGGCGACGAACTGCGCGCCGCTGAACGAACCGTGCAGAATCGGCACGTGGAACGGGTCCATCACGTTCTCGAAATGCTGCATCCAGTTGCACGGTACGATTACCGGGCCGCCGCTGCCGATACTGCTGTCGTCAGCCTCGATCGATTCGCCATCGCCGAGGTTTTCGAGAATGTCGTACCGCGGCAAGAGCGGCTTGCGCTCCGGCGGTCCCATGTACGCGAAGATCAACCCGTAGCGCTCCTCGACCGGATACCACGGCTGGCGCACGCTATGCCGATGCTTCGCGCCGTGATCGGGTTCGCACGGCTGGTCGAGGCATCGGCCCTCGCGATCGAACAGCCATCCGTGGTAGCAGCAGCGGATACCTTCAGGCTCGACGCGGCCGTAATAAAGCGTGGTGCCGCGATGGGCGCAGCGGGCGTGCAGCAAGCCCGGCCGACCGGCGCCGTCGCGGAACAGAATGAGGTCTTCGCCGAGCGCGCGGACCTTGCGTGGCCGGTCTCCCGCGTCGCGCGCGAGGCCGATCGGATGCCAGTAACGGCGTAGATATTCGCCGCATGCCGTGCCCGCGCCGACGAGAGTGATATCGTCCATGAACGAAGGTTCGCCGCGCCCGTAGGCGCTGCCGTCCGTCTCATGCCGACGCCGCTGGTTCATGAGTTGTCGTCCGCCTTGTCGCGCGATTCGCTGATTTCTCTATCGACGATCGCGGCGCCATACGTCAATCAACCCGTAAGCGGTCGGCGAGGCGGCTGAAGCGGCGGCGCTCGTCCTCGTTGCGCACCGCCTGCTTGAGCGCGACCCGCGTCCCCACCAGTACGCATACCCGCTCCGCCCGCGCGATCGCCGTGTATAGCAGGTTCCGCCGCAGCATCAGGAAGTGGCTCTGATGGATCGGCACGATCACCGCCGGATACTGACTGCCCTGGCTCTTCGGTTATTCCGAAGCGGCCGACCAGGCGAGTGCCGACGAGCTGCTTGATCGTCGCGACGACGTCGTCGGGCGAATTGCGCTCGAAGAAAAAGAAGTCGCCCTCCGCGCCGTTCGCCGTATCCGGCATCTCGCCGTGATTTATCCGATGCGCGTTGGCGACGATCAGGCTGGCCCGCGCCTGCCGATGTGACATCGCGAACGGCCACCACGGCCGCGCACGGTTAAATCGCGGGGCCGGACGGCGCCGTTTTGGTGAATCGTTCCTTGCATCGGATTGGCGGCAATTCGCACGATTAGGCTTATGGAGAGCTACGGAATGTCGTTGCCAGGGAGGGGCTACGCCTCGACGAGGCGACATTCCCGAGCGCGGGCGCGTTGACGCTGAAGCTGTTGTCGATGATTCCGGCGGCGGCGGTGTCGGATCGCGAGGCGACGCTTGCGTTGAGCGAGCGCGGCACGCGCAGCGCGATCGTGGCTGGGCAAGTGGAGGGAGTCGCAACCAGTTCGGTCCAGGCGATTCGGCTGGACGATTTCGTCTTTCGCCACGGCAATCACCCGCCCGATTTCATCAAGCTCGACGTGGAAGGTCATGGCGGCGCGGCGATCGCCGGCGGATTCGAAGTGTTCCGGGCGCGGCGATGCCGCCTCCTGTGCGAAATCCATCACGAAGCCGAACTCGAAGCGGTAACCGCGCCGCTCGGCGCGCTGGGCTATCGGTTGACGGCGGTCGGGCGCGGCCGGCGAAATCCGCGACATATCGTTCTGACCCCGCCGCCGGGCTGAAATCACGTAAAGGTTTTGCGCTTTGGCCCGCGGGTTCGCGCCGCGGGCGTTTGGCCGTAGGCGCTCCGGTGCGATAGATGAATGCCATGCGCGGGCGCGCCGGGCGGCCCCGGCCGCGTCGCGACTTTTGGGGAGGCGTCACGCGGTTGAAAGACGTATTCAGCGTCGAGGGCAAGGTTACGATCGTGACCGGCGGCGGAACGGGCATCGGCATCTCGATCGCGCGGGAGTTCGCGCTGCGCGGCGCTCCGGTGCTGATCGCGAGCCGCAGCGCCGAGCATCTGGAGCCCGTGCGCGACGGGATTCGCAAGGAGGGCGGGCGCTGCGAGATGTTCGTGGTGGACGTGCGCGACGCCGCCAAATGCGACGAGATGATCGCCGCCGCGGTCGGTCATTTCGGCCGGCTCGACGTGATGATCAATAATCATGGCGCGAGTATCACGGCGCCGAGCCTCAAGCTTTCGCCCAATGGCTGGCGGGCGGTGATCGCGATCAATCTGGACGGCGTGTTCTTCTGCTCGAAGGCGGCGGCGCGCCAGTTCCTTGCGCAAAAGAGTCCGGGCGCGATCATCAATCTGTCCTCGACCGCGGGCGTGCACGGCTCCGCCACGATGCTGCCCTATTCGGCGTCGAAGGCGGGCGTAATCCGGCTGACCACGGCGCATGCGGCGGAATGGGGCCGGCACGGAATCCGCGTCAACTGTATTGCGCCGGGACCGGTGACCACCGAGGGCGCGGCGGAACGGATTTGGCCGAATGAGCGGGTCAAGGACGCGATGCTGAAATCGCGCGCGCTCGGACGCTTCGGCCGGCCCGAGGATATTGCGTGGCCATGTATTTTTCTGGCGTCGGAGGCGGCGGGCTTTATCACCGGCGAGACGCTGATCGTCGACGGCGGCAACGTGCGCGATTTCGAACGGATACAATTGGAAGAGCAGGACTAGGGGCGATCCGCCGCGGGCCGCTTGTCGTCACGGCGGCGCGCATGGTATCCGATTTCGCGCCATCCGTGCGTCGGCCAGCGTCCGGGGCTATCGAGGGCGACGCCGCGCTCTGGCATTATCGGGGAAGGTAATCCGCCGTGGACTTTGGATTCAGCGAGGAGCAGGAGATGCTGCGCGAAAGCGCGCGCGGGCTGCTCGAAAAAGAATGCCCGTCGGCGGCGGTGCGCCGCCTGATGGACGACGAGCGCGGCTACGATCCGGCGCTGTGGAAGAAGATGGCCGAGCTCGGATGGACCGGCCTGGTGATTCCCGAGGAATACGGCGGCGCCGGCCTCGGCTACGTCGATCTCGTGCTGGTGATGGAAGAGATGGGACGGGCGCTGCTGCCGTCGCCATTTATCTGGACCGCGATGGCGGCCGAGGCGATCCGTCGCGCCGGCTCCGACGCGCAAAAACGCGCGATCCTGCCGAAGATCGCGGCGGGTGAAACGCTCGCGACGATCGCCTGGATGGAGCCGCCGGGAAGCTGGGACGCCGACGGCATCAAGGCGACCGCGCGGGCGTCCGGCGACGGGTTCGCGCTCGACGGCGTGAAGCTCTTCGTCAATGACGGCCATCTGGCGCATCTGATGATAGTCGCGGCGCGCGGCGGCGGCGCGGGCGCGGAGGGCGTGACGCTGTTCGCGATCGATCCGCGGCGCCCGGGCGTCACGATCACGCCGCTCAAGACGATGGACCAGACGCGCAAGCTTTCCGAGGTCAAACTTGAGGGCGTGCGCGCTACCGCGGACGAAGTAATCGGCGCGGTGGGCGACGGCTGGAAGACGCTCGGCGCGACGCTCGATCGCGGCAAGGTGATGATCGCGGCCGAGATGATGGGCGGGGCGCAGAAGGCGCTCGAGATGTCGGTCGAATACGCCAGGGTGCGCGTGCAGTTCGGCCGGCCGATCGGCAGCTTTCAGGCGGTGCAGCATAAATGCGCCAACATGATGGTGGATGTGGAGAGCGCGAAATCTGCCGTTTATTACGCGGCGTGGGCGGTGAGCAACGAGATCGCCGAGGCGCCGCTGGCGGCGGCGCTGGCCAAGGCGGCGGCGTCGGACGCGTACCGGAAGGTGACGGCCGACGCGATCCAGGTGCATGGCGGAATCGGCTTCACCTGGGACCACGACCTGCATCTGTATTTCAAGCGCGCGAAATCCTCGGAATTCACCTTCG
>JAJXYM010000252.1 GCA_021780585.1 Deltaproteobacteria bacterium | reverse complement strand
CCCGGCCGATCACGCTGGCGCCGTCGGCGGCGCGAATCACGTAATCGGTGGGCGGAAAATCAATTCCGGCGGCGCCGGCCGGACGCGGATCGCGCAAATCAATCAGCCACATCAGGATTAAGGCCGCGCAAAACCAAGCCCACGCGATTCGACCCATCCGCTTGACCATTGTGCCGGCCCGCCCCATTCCGCCTCCCGCGACGATTTTCCGGCGCTTGACGCCGCGACACAATCATTCGATGCGCGACGGCGCGCGCGCCATTGGGCGCCTTTGCCCCGACGGCGCCAGCGCGAAACTTCGCGACTATCGCGCCGCGCGACCTCGGCCGCAACCCGGCGATCGACGCCATTTCCAGCCCGGCGCGCCACAATCAAGCCAAAGGTCTTCGTGGGGAGAATTGACCCGCCGCGGCGTCCGCAATCTCTCAGCGTGAGATTGACGGACTGGAAATGCGTTCCGAGGAGATTGTCCGCACATGAAGATACGCTTCAGTCGATGCTGTCCGCTCGCGATCGGAGCCTTGGCGATAGATAACCACGGCGCTGGCCGAAAAGCTGCGCGCCGGCACGCCGATCTGGTCGGCCGACGTCGATCAGGCGCGCGACGAATGCGGCGCGCCGCAACCGGGCGGCCACTGGGCGCGCGACCGACGCCCTCAACCCACCCGCTTGAACAGCCGCATCAGCCGGTCGAACGGAGCCGGCGGGCGGCGCGCGGTCGCGAGGTTGTCGGCGACATGGGCGGCCGAACTCATCCCGGCCAGCGCCACGTTGATTCCAGGCGTCGAGCGCACGAACTGCAACGCCCGCTGCGCGTCGGAGTCGAAGCCGTCGAAGGCGTCATTGAGCAGGGGCGGCAGACCGCGCGTCAGCCGTCCCTGCAGTAGCGACGCGCTCGCGCATACCGCGACCCCGAGCGCGTCGGCCGCCGCGAGCGTGTTGCCCATCGCGCCGTCGGGCAGGCGCTGATTGCGCGCCGTGAACGCCTCCGCCATCGCAAGGTTGTACGGCAACTGGATCACGCGGAAGCGATGGTCCTTGCCGCCGACCTCCTCGGCGAGTCGCGTCAGTTCGAGCAGCGAAAGATAGCCGCGGTCGTCGGGCGCGACCCGAAAACCGTTCCAGGTCGCGGCGCCATAGACGCCGATCTCGCGGTCGGCGGCCTTGCTTTCGAGCAGCTCGAAGGCCGCGCGGAGCCGCCGTTTGAATTCGTCGCGCCCGACCGCTCCAAGCTGCGCCTCCGGATTGTGCAGATAGTAGATGTCGATGGTTTCCAGGCCGAGGTTCGCCCGGCTCATCGCGATCATCGCCTCAAGCCAGCGCGGCGTCAGGCAATGCGAACCTTCCACCAAGTCGGCGGCGGTGACGATTCCCGGCCGGATGAAATGCTCCTCGAACCAGGCGCGCGGATCTGGCGGCATCGAGCCGTCGAAAGTGATGTAGCCGCCCTTGGTCGCGACGACGATCTCCTCGCGCCGGATCGCGCCGCCGGCCGCCATGGCCGCGATCGTCGCGCCGATTACCCGCTCGCCGCGCTGAAAGCGATAGTTGATCGCCGTGTCGATCAGGTTGATTCCGCCCGTCAGCGCCGCGCGGATCGCGCCGGCGTAGGCGGCGTCGGTTGCGTCGTCGGCCTCGCCCAGATAGGTGCCAAGACCGATCGAGGACACGGCGACCCCAATCGTCTCGCGATAGTTGCCCGGCAGATCGGCGAAGCGGCCCGCATAGGTCGCCGTCGCCTGCGCCGTGGCGCGTCCCTTAAGCATCACTCAACGTCCCCGGCCGCGACGGCCAAAACCCGTCGCGGCTCATCGCGATGCGCCGCGCAGCTCGATTCCGCTGGTCAGAGGTTCGTACAAAACCTGAACCACATTGCCGTCCGGATCGCGCAGATAGAATGACACCGCGCCGTCGCGATGATGGCGTATCGGACGAGCGATTTCGAGCTGGTTCTCGAGCGCCCAGCGATAGCCCGCCTCGACCTCGGCGATGGTCGGCACAATGAAGCCGAGATGATCGAGCGACTGCGCCGCGCGATCGCCGGCGGGGCCGCGATGGAGCGCCAGATTGTCGCATCCCGAACTCAGGTAGGCGCTGTTGGGATCGGGCTGCCATACGATGCGCATCCCGAAGACCCGGCAATAGAAATCCGCCGCGCGCGCCACGTCGGCCACGTGCAGCGCAATATGCCTCATGCCGCGATTCGCAATCATCTCCGCCTCGCTCGCGGACGTCGCGCCGCCTGTTCCGGACGCAAGCCCGGTTCATCATAGCCGCGGGCGCCTGCGACTCGCCATGATCTCGCGCAACGCTCCGAGGGGCTCCATGCAAGGGCGCGAGTCATGCGCTTTTCCGCGATCCGAGCACCGCCCAGATCGGATCGGCGTCCGGCGCCGCGGCGGCGGCGCGATCGATCGTCTCAATCCGCTCGAAGGCGCCGCTGGCCATAAAATAACTTGTGACCACCTGCGCATGCCGCGCGTCGTCCGTGCCGCGCCAAATCGCGACCGCCTTGGTCGGAAACATCCGGTTGGAGAAGGTGACGATGAATGGCGCGCCCGGGCGCAGCGCGCGGCCGACTTCGGCGAAGACTTCGATCGGCCGCGTCAGGTATTGCACCGAAACCGTCATCACCGCGCCGTCGAAGGCGGCATCGGCGAGCGGCAGGCGCGGCGCGCGATTCAGATTGTGCGCCACGATTTCGTCGAGCGCCGGATTCTGTTCCATCTCGACCCGGTTGAGGCCCAGGCCAACCACGCGGCGCGGCTTGAGCGCGGCCGGCAGATGCGACCGCCAACTCGCCATCAGGTCGAGGATTTCACCCTCGCGCGGCAGCCGGGCGAGATAAATTTCGCCGACCCGGGCGATCGCGGCGTCATCGATATGCGTTACCAGACGCGGGAAGCGGTAGAATATTTCGTCGTCGGATTCGTCGATGCGGCGGAAGAAATCGGGATTTGGCGCTTCGGCCATAAGCCACCCGGACGCGCGGACGGGGATAAAATAGCCGCAAAATCAGCCGTTTAGCGAATTTTCGCGAAAACGGCCAGCGGCGTTGACATATTTTAACCCAGCCGTCTAAATTAAAACAGTTTTCCAAACCGGCAGCCGACGCCCTCGCTACGCGAGGCGTGGCCGCCTGCCGGAGTGATGCCATAAATGACGCGCCGCGATAAGACAAACTACGTTATTCAATCCGTTGCGCATTCGCTGGATGTGCTCGAACAATTTTTCGGCGACGCCGACGAACTCGGCGTCACCGAACTTTCCAAGCGTCTCAAGCTGCATAAGAACAACGTCTTCCGCCTGCTCGCGACCCTCGAAGCGCGCGGCTATATCGAACAGAACCGGGCGAGTGAAAACTACCGCCTCGGGATCAAATGCCTCCTGCTAGGACGCCGTTATATCCATCATATGGGACTGGTGCGGCAGGCGCGTCCGATCCTGGCCGACGTGGCGCGCCAAAGCCGCGAGAGCGCGATCGTCGCGATCGTCCGGCGCGACGGCGCGGTGCCGCTCGAGGTCGCCGAACCGGAGGATCGGGCGGTCAGGATCACGCCGCCGATCGGGATCACCCTGCCGCTCCATTGCACGGCCATCGGCAAGGTCCATCTGGCCTTCGACACCGAGGAGCAATTGCGCGCGACGCTGCCCGAGCATCTGCCGCGCCATACCGAACGTACGATCGTCGATCGCGCCGCCCTGATCGAGCAGCTTCAGGCGGTGGCGCGCGACGGCTACGCGGTCGATAACGGCGAGTTCTTCGAGGACGTCGCCTCGGTCGCCGTGCCGGTGCGCGACTATACCCGATCGGTGGTCGGCTCGCTGGCCGTGTCGGGACCCTGCTACCGGCTGATGGCCGAACGGATTAGCGCCGAGCTGGCGCCGCTGATCGTCGCGGCCGGCCGCGAACTGTCGCATCGCCTCGGCTTCAACGAATAGCGGGAACGGGCGCGCGACGGCGGTCCGCAATCGCACCGCCGCTCCCAGGCGTAGCGATGCGCTCCGGCGCTAGTCGCGATGCGCGCGGCCGATGTCCTCCGCGCGCCGCCGGATGGCGGGAGCGGATCGCCGGACGCCAACAGCGATCGGCATGATGCGGCGGATACGGCGATAGACAGCGAGCCGCTCCGGGTCTAGAGTACGAGGTCTGCCCGGATCTGATCATAAAAAAGCAAATTTTTTGCAACTTACTTGCGCGATCCAAGTGTTGCTAATGGGCGCTCATCATAGCACCAACGAGCGACTGACCAACCGATCGCACAACCGCGACTCCGTAGCCATCCTGTGGCGGGTGCGCTGAATGCGAAACGAGCCAGGGGGCGTCGGTACAACGTGCGGGAAAAAATCTATCGAATCTATCTCGATTTTCTGGAAATAGCGGAAACCAAACGCGACTGGAACATCTTCAACGACATCCCTTGGGAAAAGCTTCGCCGCGCGAAAGTTGACGACGCCACCGCGCAGTCCGTGGAGATCTACTGCACTGAAGAAATGTATGTCCCGGACTATAGCGCCGAAGGATTGCGGATGTTGCGCGCGATCTTTGGCATGGCCTGGTTTCAGACCCGCTGGGCCTTCGAGGAGTCGCGCCACAGCCTCGTGTTTCGTGAATATCTGACGCGCGCCGGCTTTCGCTCCGAGGCGCAGCTCGCGGAGCTGGAAGCGTCGGTATCCAGCCGCGCCTGGACATTGCCATTTGATACGTGCCGCCAGATGGCTTGTTACGGCGCCTTGCAGGAGGCCGCCACCTATCTCGCCTACAAGGCGCAAAAAGATCGCGCGCGGGCGGCCGGCGACGAAGTGTTGTCCGCGATTTTTCATCATGTCGGCTCCGACGAGGCGGCGCACGCCGCGTTTTATCGCGCGATCGTCAAGCTGGACCTCGAGGAGGATCGACCGGGAACAATCGCCGATCTGGTGCGGGTGTTGGCGAACTTCAAAATGCCCGGCGAGGGCTTGATTCCCGACTATCGCGAACGGCTGCAATGCTCGGGCGGCGGATTGAGCGCGCGCGCCTTCCTGGAAAAGGCGGTATTGCCCTCGCTGGCGATGCTGCGAATCAGCCGCGCCGAATTGAATCTCGAACGCAAAAGACAGACCGCCGGGCTTGCCGCGGTTACGGCCGCCGCCGCTCCCGCCATCCCCGGCGACCGAGCCATGGCGGCGCGCCCATAACGCCCCGCCCGGCTCCGCGCCGCATCAGCGAACGGCTCCGCGCCGCCCCGCACGGCCTGATCGCGGCGTTCGGCCGCCAACGCTCGCCGCGTCCGGGCTGTGACGTATCGCCCCCCCCGGGCCGACCCGCCAAAC
>JAJXYM010000106.1 GCA_021780585.1 Deltaproteobacteria bacterium | reverse complement strand
GTCATTCTCGGGCTGGACCCGAGAATCCAGCGGAAAAATTCACAAACTCTGAGCTTGTCCTGAGCGCGGCCAAGGATGTAGCGAAGAATCTCGGGATTCTTCGCTCCGGCAGCCTCCGCTCAGAATGACAAAAGTCACTTGTGCGAAGGTTCGTGGTGGGCGCTTCAGCTATGCGGGGCGGGGTCGATGCGGCGGGAGCCAGGGCGGCGGCCTTGCGAATCGATTCCGGCGGGACGGATGCGCGCGACCGTCGCGGTGGTGCTATGGCCCTCAAGTAGCGGCGCGAGCGCGACGCGGCCGCCGTGACGTTCGACGAAGTCCTGACCGTCAATTTTCTGGCCGGCGTAATCCTCACCCTTGATCAGGATATCGGGCCGGGCGGCGCGGATAATGCGCTCGGCGCGGGTTTCGTCGAAGACCACGACGTAATCGATCATCTCGAGCGCGGCGAGGAGGCGGGCGCGATCGGCGGCCGGCTGAATCGGGCGATCCGGACCCTTGAGGGCGCGGACGGCGCGGTCGCTGTTGAGGCCGACCACCAGCACGTCGCCCTGGGCGCGGGCGAAGCTCAGAATTTGCAGATGGCCCGCGTGAAGGAGATCGAAGCATCCGTTGGTAAAGGCGATTTTGCGGCCGGCGCGCCGTTCGCGGGCGAGCGCGGTCGCCAATTCCTCGGTGGAGACGATCTTACGTTCGAAGCCGTTATGCGCGGGCTGAAGCGCGGCGGCGAGATCCTCGGCGGAAATAATCTCCGCACCGATGCGGCCGACTTCGATGCCGGCGGCGAGATTGGCGAGCGCGGCGGCGGAGGGAAAACTCAAGCCGGCGATCGCCAGCAGGCCGAAGAAGGTCAGGACGACGTCGCCGGCGCCCGTAACGTCGTAAACCGCGCGCGGAGTGGTGGGAATATAGGCGTCGGCGCCGTCGCGTTCGGCCAGATACATCCCGTCACGATCGAGCGTGATCAGGCAGGCGCGGAGATCGAGTTCCCTGACCAGTTTTTCCGCCGCCTCCCGCCACGCGGAACGATCCTTGAGGCGGATACCGGTGGCGCGTTCAGTCTCGTAACGATTCGGGGTGAGCGCGGTTGCGCCGCGATAGATCGAGAAGTCATCGGTCAGGCGCGGATCGACGATAATCGGAACGGCGCGGCGCGCGGCGCCGTCGATCAGGGAGCGCAGCAACGCGGGGGTCAGCAGACCCTTGTCGATATCGGAGATCAGCACGCCGTCGGCGCGTTTGATTTCGGATTGGGCGCGCGCAATCAGGGAGCGTTCGCGCGCGGACGAAATCGGACTCGAGTCTTCCTCGTCAACGCGCAGCAATTGCTGGGTCGCGCGATTGGCGGATTGCACCGAACCGAGCATCCGTTCCTTGACGATGGTCGGGCGGTCGGGATCGACCGCGAGCGCACGGGTAACGACGCCGAGGTCGTGGAAAATCTCCCGCAGCATCGCGCCGTTGCGATCCGCGCCGACCACGCTGAGCGCGCTCGGACGGGCGCCGAGGGCGCGCAACGACGCCATCACGAAGCCGGCGTTGCCGGGTTTTTCCTCGCGCCGATTGACGCGCAGGACGGGGATCGGCGCCTCGGGGGAAATTCGTTCGACGTCGCCCCATAGATAGCGGTCGAGAATTACCTCGCCGGCGACCAGCACGCGCAGCGGCTTAAGGTCGGGCATCGCCAGCCCGGCGAGCGGCGTAGGGGAGTGAACGGCGGACGATTTCCTGGAGCTGCGCGAGGCCATCGAGACGCGATAATACGGCATCGCGCGGCGATGGTTAACAATTTCTTTGCGGAAGCGTCCGCCCCCGCGCCGGCGCGATTGGATGGCGGGGTCGAGCCCGGCCATGACAGCCAAACCGGCGCCGCGCGATCGCCCGGCGCCGGTTCCGGTTATTTGATCGAGTAACCGCCGTCGACGAAGAGGGTCGCGCCGGTAACGAAATCCGCCGCCGAGGAGGCAAGAAAAATCGCCGCTCCGGCGCATTCGGCGGGCGTGCCGAGCCGTGCGGCGGGCGTGCGGCGCAGCACTTCCTGATAGAACGGGCGGGACTTCATCGGCGCGGTCATGTCGCTTTCGATCCATCCGGGAACGATCGCGTTGACCTGGATATTATGCGCCGCCAGTTCGACCGCCATCGATTTGGTGAGCTGGATAAGGGCGCCCTTGCTGGCCGAATAGGAATGCGCGATCGGATTGCCGAAGAGCGAGTATTCGCTGCCGATATTGATAATTTTGCCGCGCCGGCGCGCGATCATCGAGCGCGCGGCGAGCCGCGCCAGGATAAACGCGGCGTTGAGGTTGGTTTCGATCACGCGGTCCCAGTCGGCCAGCTCGCCGCGGGTCGCGCCAACGGGACGGGCGATGCCGGCGTTGTTGACGAGGATATCGATCGGGCCGAGTTCGCGTTCGACTTCGGCCATCGCGGGAGCGAGCGCGGCGCGATCGGTGACGTCGAGCCGGACGGCGAGCGCGCGGGCGCCGAGCGCGATGAGTTCGTCGCGCGCGGCGTGATTTTTCGCTTCGTCGCGAGCGAGGATCGCGACCGCGGCTCCGGCCTCGGCGAAGCCGCGCGCGATTCCCAGGCCGATACCGCCGTTGCCGCCGGTGACGGCGGCAACGCGGCCGGCAAGATCGAACATGGCGGGCGCGCTCATCGGCGTGACTCCATCAGGTATTGCGCGCGCGGGTTTAGCGCACGGAGAAGCCGCCGTCGATCACGAGATCGGAGCCGGTCATATGGTCGGACGCGCGCGAGGCGAGGAAGACGGCCGCGCCGGCGAGTTCGTCGGGTTCGCCGAAACGGCCGCGCGGGGTGCGCTGGATCATCTCCTTGAGCGCCTCGGCGTATTCGGGCCAATTGCGGATCCAGTCGGTCATGTCGGTGGTGAACCATCCGGGCAGCAGTGAATTGACCTGGATATTGTGGGGAGCAAGCTCCACCGCGAGGCATCGCGTGAGCTGCTGCATCCCGCCCTTGGAGACCGCGTAGGAGGGAAAGACGGGGGTGCCGAAATTACCAGCGATACTGCTGACGTTGATAATCTTGCCGCCGCGCCCGCGCGCCGCCATCGAGCGCGCGGCCATGCGGGAGAGCCGGAACGCGGCGGTGAGATTGGTTTCGAGCACCTGGTCCCATTCCTCGTCGGTCTGTTCGAGCACGCCCTTGAGGATGGCGAAGCCGGCGTTGTTGACGAGGATCTCGACGGGGCCGAGTTCGCGTTCGACGGTCGCGAAGGCGTTGGCGACCTGGGGGCGATCGGCGAGGTCGGTCTTGAGCGCGAGGGCGCGGGAATCGCGGGCGCGCAGCGCGTCGAGGGTTTCGCGATTTTTGGCCTCGTCGCGGGCAAGTACGGCGACGGCGGCGCCGGCGTCCGCCAGCGCCAGGGCGATCGCGCGGCCCAGTCCGCGATTGCCGCCGGTGACGAGAGCGACGCGGCCGGTAAGGTCGAAAAGACGGCGAGATGCCGAGCCCGTATCCATGGTCGTGATCTTCTCCCGAAGGACGCTGATGAATTGGCGCAGGATTATGCGCGATCGCGGGACGGTTGGACAGCGCCCGCAATCGGCTTCTATATTGACCGGTTGGACGCGGCGCGGTCGAGAGCCGGGCGTCGCCCGGGCGCGGCGGACGCCGCGGGCGGTCGCGCGGGACGGCGTGGCGGCGTGAATTTCGACAAGCAGGGAGAATTCCGATGGGACTGAGGACGCCTGAACAATACAAGCAAGCGCTGCGCGACGGCCGCGCGGTCTATTTTCGCGGCGAGCGGGTGGCGGACGTGACGGCGCATCCGGTGATCGGAATCGCGGTCGAGCACGCCTGTATCGACTACCGGATGGCCGAGGATCCGAAGTATCGGGAGCTGGCGGTGGTGACGGAAAACGGCCAGCCCTACAGCCGCTATTTCCATCTGCCGCGCAATGCGCAGGACCTGCTCAAGCGCAGCGAATTGATCGCCGCGTCGACGCGCGAGGGCGCGACGCTGGTGGTGCTGATCAAGGAGATCGGGAGCGACGCGCTGCTGGCGCTGCATCTGATCGGCGAGAAGCTGGCGGCGGCGGGCAAGCCGCAATATCGCGAGCGGATCCAGAAGTTCCATCGGCATTGCCGCGACCATGATCTGGCGGTCGCGGTGGCGCAGACGGACGTAAAGGGCGATCGTTCGCAAGGACCGACCGCGCAGGAGCATCCGGACTACTACCTGCGCGTGGTCGAGGAGCGGCCGGACGGAATCGTGGTGCGCGGAGCGAAGCTCCACACCTCGGTATCGACCAACAGCGACGAGGTGATCGTGCTGCCGACGCGGGCGATGCGCGCGGAGGACAAGGCCTACGCGGTGGCGTTCGCCGTGCCGATCAACACGCCCGGGGTCAAGCTGATCGCGAGTCCGCACGGCAGCGCGAAGAAGGATCCGTACGAGCATCCGATCAGCGCGCGGCACAAGATGATGGAGACGCTGACGGTGTTCGACGACGTGTTCGTGCCGAACGAGCGGATTTTCCTGAACGGCGAAATCGAATTCGCCGGCCTGCTGGCGCTGACCTTCGTCCGCTACCATCGGTTTACCGCGGTGTCGTACAAACTGCCGCTGCTGGAGCTGATGGCGGGAGCGGGCCACGCGATCGCGGAGGCCAACGGAGTGATCCGCGCGGCGCACGTGCGCGACAAGCTGACGCATCTGGCGGCGTACCATACGACGGTGCGCGGGCTGATCGAACATGCGGCGGCGGCGTGCACGATCGAAGAGGGCTACGCGGTGCCGAATACCCTGTTGACGAACGTGGCGAAATATCACTTCGCGCACAATTATCATCAGGCGGTGCAAATCGTGCAGGACCTCGCGGGCGGCGTCCTGGTGACGGCGCCGTCGGCCGAGGACATGACCAGCGAAGCGACGCGCGAGTATGTAATGAAGTATATGGGCGGCGCGAAGGGCTTCGACGCCGACAAGCGGCTGCGGCTGCTCAATCTGATCGGCGATTTGACCGCGTCGGATTTCGGCGGCTACCAGGAGGTGCTCGCGGTGCACGCCGAGGGGGGCTTCGAGGCGGAGAAGCTGCAGGCCTATCGCGAATACGACTTCAAGACGGTCGCGGCGTACGCGCACAAGCTCGCCGGCGTCTGACGGAACGGGCGGGGCCGCGCGCGGCGGCCCCGCCACAATGACTATTCGGCGAATCTCCAGACATTGGCGGCGGAGCCGCTAACGCGCCAGCGCGGCATCACGATCCGCGGGTCGGCGGTCGCCTCATAGACGACCTCGCAGGGCAGGCCGATCGCGACCTCGGGCTCGTCGTTGAGCATCACGCCGGCGACGCGGGTGACGGAGCCG
>JAJXYM010000050.1 GCA_021780585.1 Deltaproteobacteria bacterium | reverse complement strand
AATCCGCCCGCCGGTTTCGGCCCGCAGGGCCCCGCCGGCGCCCCGCCACAACCCTGAGCGCGCGCGGCGAACCGGCCCACCCGCACGGCCCGCTCAGGCCAGATGGTCGGCGACGAAGTTGCGCACCTCGCGCAGCATCGCGGCGACCGCGGCGCGGCCGTCGTCGTCTTCCGCGATCCCGCCGCTCGCCAGCGTCCGCCAGGCGTCGATCTTGCGCCGGACCGCAATCGGATAGACCCCCGCCTGCCAGAGCCTTTGATTCAGCTCCTCGACCCCGTCGAGACTCTCGCGAAAGGCGATTTTGCGCACGCGGGCGTTGCGCCGCAGCGTGTCCTCAAGCACCGCGCCGGCGATCGCCAGGGCCGCGCCGATCGCGCCGGACCGCAGCCGCCGCTCGGCGATCGCGATCAGATCGTTGAGCACCTCGGCCGCCGCCAGCTCCTCGACCCGCGCCATCCGGCCGAAGGACAGATATTCGCGCGCCGCGCGCAGCACCGCCTGTCCGCGCGCGGCGGCGTTCAGATAGGGACTGTCGCAGGAAAACTCGAACTCGCGCAGATACGGACTATCGGCGCCAAAGGCCTCGGCCAGAAACGCCAGACAACCCACTCGCCATTCGCGAAACCGCTCGGCGTCGACAAAATCCTGATGCGATAGTTCGGAACGGTAATGGCTCGCCAGCACCGCCTCGCCGCGTTCCAGCAGATACGCCAGGCGGTCGCGCACGCCATCCAGATCGATCGGCCCTGTCGCTCCCATGGCCCGAGAGCTTACGGGCGCCACGGCCGCTCTCGCAACCGCCGCCGCCCCTGCCCCGACGCGCCCGCCGCGCCGCGCCGTCTAATGACGCAGCAGGCCGAGCGCGCGCAGCGGATCGGTCAGGAACGAACCCTTTTCGAGACGGGCTACGTCACGGGTGTCCGCGCAATGCCAGCCGTCGGCTTCGCGCGTCCAGCGCCGGTGATAGCGATCGATACCGCCGCCCCAATGGTCGAGCGCGACCGAAATTCGGCGTCCGTCGCGCGTTCTCAACATGATATATTTGCGCATTTCGCCCCCGCCCTCGCGCCCCGTCCACGTGCGGCCGAAGTCGCCGCGTGGTCCGTCCGGCGACGCTTCGAGCGAAAACTAGCAGAAAACAGGAATGAAATAAAATCGATAAAGATAAGGACCGGCCAGCAAAGGCAAAATTATATCGTCAAAAAGAATGGCGGCCGGCCCGAATCCGGACCGGCCGCCTGATCATGCGGACGGATTAGCGCGCGCCGGACCCGCCGGCGCGGCTCTTCGATCGCTTACCCGACCTGATTTCCCACCACCGAGACGAAGCTCACGCAGCGTCCCGGCTGGCCGCCCAGATTATGGGTCAGGCCGAGGCGCGGATTCTTGAGCTGACGCGGGCCCGCCTCGCCACGCATCTGCAGCCACATCTCGTACATCATGCGCAGTCCGGAGGCGCCGATCGGATGGCCGAACGACTTGAGTCCGCCGTCCGGATTCACCGGCAGCTTGCCTTCGAGGTCGAAGAAGCCCTCCATCACGTCCTGCCATGCGCTCCCGCGCTTGCTGAATCCCAGGTCCTCATAGAGCACCAGCTCGGTCGGGGTGAAGCAGTCGTGCACTTCGGCGAGGCTGATCTGCTCGCGCGGATTCGTCACTCCGGCCTGGGCGTAGGCGTCGCGCGCCGAGGCGACCACTTCGGGGAAGGTGGTGAAGTCGTATTCCGGCGAGAGCGGCCCTTCGGCGGGACCGGCGACGAACGAGAGCGCCTTGATATAGATCGGATTCTTGCAGTACTTGTGCGCGTCTTCGGCCCGCACCACGATCGCCGCCGCGGCCCCGTCGGAAACGCCCGAGCAATCCATGATCCCGAGCGGATCGGCGATTTTGGGCGAATTGCGGATCGTCTCCATCGGCACTTCCTTCTGGAATTGCGCCTTGGGATTACGCGCGCCGTTGCGATGGTTCTTCCAAGCGATCCGGGTGAGCACATCCTTGCCCTTTTCCGGATCCAATCCGTACTTCTTGAAATAGGCGGGCGCGAGCAGCGAGAACAACGCCGGCGGAGTCATGCAGGCCGGCGTGCCGTCATTCGGCGGATTCGACATTACCAGGCCGGAAAAGCCCGAATCCTTGAGCTTCTCGACCCCGATCGCCATCGCGACGTCGAACGCGCCCGAGGCGACGGCATAGCAGGCCTGGCGCAGCGACTCCGAGCCGGTCGCGCACATGTTCTCGACCCGGGTAACCGGCTTGTACTGAATCTTGAGCGGCTCCGACAGCGTGAGGCCGGAAACGCCTGAGCCCATCGTGCCGAGCCAATAGGCGTCGACGTCGCTGGGATCGACCCCGGCCGATTTGTAGGCGTCGTAGGCCGCCTCGACCAGGAGGTCTTCGGCGCCCTTGTCCCAATGTTCGCCGAACTTGGTGCAGCCCATGCCGACGATCGCCACGCGATCCTTGATTCCCTTGCTCGCCATGAATTCTTTCCTCCTGGTCCGGGCCGTTCAGCGCCGGGGACGCGCCTTCCAAAAATAGTTGTGAACCCCGTCGGCGGTAAAGAGCCGCCGAAAGGTCATCTCGACTTCGTCGCCGATCGCGACCTTATCCGGTTCGCAATCGGTCATCTCGCACAGAAACCGTCCGCCGCCCTCGTAATCGACCACCGCGTTGATCGTCGGCGGATTGAGCGAAAAGGCCAGCCGGTCGATCGCGTAGGTCGCCACCCGGCCATGGCGATCGGCGAACGAATACGGGTCCATCTGATCGACCGCGCGGCACTTGACGCAGACCCGCTGCGGCGGCAATTGCGCCGTGCCGCAGGCGCGGCATTTCGAGCCGATCAGGCCGAATTTCCACTTTTCCGCGCGCATCATCGGCGGCGCCGCCGGCCGATCCGGATCCGGCCGCCGGGGCGGTTCGGTGGGTAGAATTTCGCGCCACTTGAGATAGTTGGCGTAGCTCACGTCGCCCTTCGATTCGACCATCCGGCCGACCGAATGGACCGGGCGGAAGGCGGCGATCGCCGGGGTCGCCTTGAGCACCATCGCGTCCGCGCCGTCGCCGACGGTCACCACCAGAATCCGATCGCCCGGCTTGGCCGAAGGCAGCGCCGCGGTCAGCATCAGCGCGGCATGCGCGGCCCCGGTCTGCCCGACCGTCAGGGCGAGCGAATCGGCCACGCGGGCCGGATCGAACTTGAGCTCGCGCAGCATCTCCTCGGCGGCGCGCTGATTCGGCGCGTCGAGGACGACTTTCGCCAGGTCGCCGGGAGCGACTTTGGCCTTCTCCAGCACTTCCTGGATAATCTTGCGGAAAAACGGGCCGTAGGCCTGGGTCAAGGCGAAACGCTCTTCCCACGAATGGGCGAAGCGTTCGCCCGGCGCGCGCCACGAATCCAGATATTCGCGCGTCAGCGAGGCGCTCGCCTCGATTTCCGCGATCACGTTGTCGCGGCCGAAGATAAACGCCGCCGCGCCGTCGCCGCCGGATTGTTCGAGCTTGCCCTCGGGCGCGCCCAGACGGCAATCCGCCAGCGCCACCGCCGCATGGCCGCCGCTCGCCGCGGCCGATTCCGCCGCCTGCAGCATCGCGCTCAGCCCGGCGCGAATCGAACCGGTCGAATCGCTCGCGCGAATCTCGGCCGGCAGCCGCGCTCCCGCGCCGACCAGCGCCGCATTGAGCTTTTCCGCGTAAGGCGGGGTGGTGGTGCCGAAAGTCAGCGACCGCACCGTCGCGCCGGGCGCCGTCTTGAGCGCGTCGCGCAGCGCCTCGACCGCCATCGACACGCTATCCTCGTCGAAACTTGCGACGGCGCGTTCGCCGCGCGTCGCCGGCACGCCCAGCACCGCCGCGATCGCCGCGCGCTTGAGCCGCCGGTACGGTATGTACGATCCGTAGGAGACAATTCCTGCCATATGCGCATTAAAGGCCCGCCGCCACCGCGCCGTCAACCAATCGCCGGGGTCGGCGCCGCAAAATACTTGAAGATTGCGATCGCCGCCGCGCTTGTGCCGGCGCGACTCGGGGTAATTCCCGCGCCGGCGTTCGCCCAGACCACGAAGACGATCACGCGCCGGCCGTCCGACTTCGTTGATCTGGCGCTGGTCGCGCCGGCGATTTCGATCGATATGCGTTACGCCGGCGCGCACAATTTCATCGGCCGTCCGGTTCCCGGCTACGACGCCCCGCGCTGCCTGCTGACGCGAGCGGCGGCCAACGCGCTCCAACGCGTCGCGCGCGCTTTGGCCCGCGACCACCTGGGTCTGCGCGTCTATGATTGTTATCGGCCGGCGCGCGCGGTGAATGATTTCGTCCGCTGGGCGGCGACGCCGGACGCTGACGCGATGCGGCCCGAGTTCTTCCCTAATGTGGCCAAAGACGCTTTGATTCCCGACGGCTATATCGCCGCTCCGTCAAGCCACAGCCGCGGTTCGACCGTCGATCTCACGCTGATTCCGCCGCCCGCGCCGCCCGTTCCGGCGTATCGGGTGGGTGCGCCGCTACGTTCGTGCGTCGCGCCGGCGGCGGATCGCTACTTCGACGGTTCGCTGGATCTGGGGACGAGTTTCGATTGTTTCGATCCGCTGGCGCATGGCGACGCGGCCGGAATCGGCGCGGTCGCGCGGGCGAATCGGGCGCGGCTCAAGGCCGCGATGGAAACGGCGGGGTTCACGCCGTATGCGGCGGAATGGTGGCATTTCACGCTCGCCGCCGAACCCTATCCGGCGACCTGGTTCGATTTCCCGATCGCGCCCGCGCGGCTCGCGAAACGACGCGATCGCGCCGGCGGCGACCGGCGTTAGCGCACGGGACCAGCGCGGGCGGCGCGCAGGGGCGTCAGGCGGAGGATTCGAGCGCGCCGTTGGCGGGCGGCGCGGGCGCTCCCGCGCGCGGCGCCAGCGGCCGGCCCAATGCGGTTTCCAGCGCCTCAATCAGGGCGAAGCGGGAGATCGGCTTGGTGACGTGCAGATCGCATCCCGCCGCCCGGGCGCGCGCGGCGTCCTCGCTGAGCGCCGCGGCGCTGAGCGCGATGATCGGCGTGCGCGAGCGGCCCCGGCGCGTCTCCTCCGCACGCATCGCGCGCATCGCCGCGTACCCGTCCATCACGGGCATCTGCAGGTCCATCAGGACGACGTCGTAGTTCGCGGCCGAGAATTTGTCGCAGGCGGCCTGACCGTTTTCGGCCTCCTCGAGCGCGCAGGCGAAGCGTTTGAGGAAAGCGCGCAGCAGAAAACGATTGTCGGGCGAATCGTCGGCCGCAAGGATACGCGGCTCCGGCGCCGCGGCCGGCTCGGTAACCTTCGGCGCCGCCGCGCGGCCATTGACGGACGGCGCCCCGGGACGCGCCGGCACGGGGC
>JAJXYM010000080.1 GCA_021780585.1 Deltaproteobacteria bacterium | reverse complement strand
CGCCCAATCACGGCCCGACGCTACGATGACTTCAGCCATGCGCCCGACCGTGGCGGAAATCGACCTTGGCGCCTTGCGCGCGAACTTTCGCGCGCTGCGGGCGTTCACCAACGGCGCCGCGATGATAGCGGTGGTCAAGGCCGACGCTTACGGCCATGGCGCGGTCGAGGTCGCGCGGACGCTGCGTGACGAAGGCTGCGCGAATTTCGGCGTCGCGACGGTCGAGGAGGCGCGCGAGTTGCGCGCCGCCGGAATCGACCAGCGCATCTATCTGCTCGCCGGTTACTTCGCCGAACAAATTGACGAGATCGTCGCGCTCGACCTGGTCGCGCCGATTTTCGATATTACGTTGATCGAACCGCTCAATCGCGCCGCGCGCGGGCAGGGGCGGGCGCCGATGCCGGCGTATCTCGAAATCGACACGGGCGCGACCCGGCTGGGCGTGATGCCGGCTGATCTGGGCGCGGCGATCGAGCGGATGCGGCGCGCGGACGCGCTCAAGCTCGAGGGCGCGAGCACCTTGCTCGCCAACGCCGGCGATCCCGCCAGCCCGATCACCGACCGTCAACTCGACACCTTCAATGACGCGGTCGCGAGGTTGCGCACTGCGGGCTTCGAGTTGGCGGCGAATCATGTCGCGAACTCCGCCGCGATGGTCTTGCGGGCGGATGCGCATTTCAATCTGATGCGTCCCGGCCTTGCGCTCTACGGCCTGCCGCCCGTCCCCGCCGTGCGCGAACAGGTCGCGCTACGGCCCGTGATGACCTTCAAGACGCGGCTGATGCAGGTCAAGCGGGTCGCGGCGGGCAGCGGCGTCAGCTACGGTCATACGTTTGTCGCGCCGCGCGAAAGCGTGATCGGCGTGCTCGCGGTCGGCTACGCCGACGGTTATCGGCGCGGCCTGCAGCATGGCGGCGAAGTGATGGTCCGGGGGCGGCGCGCGCCGGTGGTCGGCGCGGTCTGCATGGACCTCACAATGGTCGATTTGACCGAGACGCCAGGCGCCGCGATCGGCGACGAGGCGATCCTGTGGGGCGGCGCGGGCGAAGGCATAATCAGCGTGAACGACGTCGCGCGGCTGGCGCAGACCATCTCGTACGAAATGCTCTGCACGGTCGGCCGGCGCGTTCCGCGTCTGTACCGGAGATAATTGGCGATGAACGGCAAGGACGTAAGGATCACCCGCGCGCTGCTCGGCGTATCCGATAAGCAGGGGCTCAAACCGCTGGCCGAGGCGCTCGAGCGCCATCGGGTGGAGATGCTGTCGACGGGCGGCACGCGCAGCGCCCTGCGCGAGGCGGGCTTCGAGGTGCGCGCGGTCGAGGATTACACCGATTTTCCTGAAATTCTCGACGGCCGCGTGAAGACGCTCCATCCCAAGATTCACGGCGGAATCCTGGCGCGGCGCGACCAACCGTCGCATCAGCGCGAGATGGGCTACCACGCGATCGAGCCGATCGATCTGGTCGTGGTGAATTTCTATCCGTTCGAGCGGACGGTCGCGCGGCCGGGCGTGACGCTCGAAGAGGCGATCGAAAATATCGATATCGGCGGACCGGCTCTGGTGCGCGCGGCGGCGAAGAATCACGCCGACGTCGCGGTCGTCGTCGATCCCGCCGATTACGTCGAGATTATCGCCGAGCTCGACGCCAACGAAGGCCATATTTCGGCCGAGACGCGATGGCGTCTCGCGCGCAAGGCCTTCGCCCGCGTGACCGCTTACGATTGCGCGATTTCAAACTATCTTGGCCGCTACGCCGGCGGCGAGGCCGGTCCGCTCGGCGACACTTTCAGCCTTTCGCTGCCGCGCGCGCAGATGCTTCGCTACGGCGAAAATCCGCATCAGACGGGCGCGCTTTACGGCGATTTTCCGAAAATCGCCGAGCAGCTCCACGGCAAGGAACTGTCGTTCAACAACGTCTTCGACATCAGCTCGGCGGTGAACCTGATCGCCGAATTCGCCGATTATACGGAGGCGGTGGTCGCGATTCTGAAGCATAACACCCCCTGCGGCGTCGGCGTCGGCCCGACGCTCAAGGCCGCGTGGGACAAGGCTTTCGCGACCGATCCCGATTCGCCCTTCGGCGGGATTATCATCAGCAACCGGCCGTGGGACATGGAATTCGCGCGCGCCGTCGATGAGCTCTTCACCGAGGTGCTGATCGCGCCCGACTATCCGGCCGAGGTGATCGAATTCCTGCGCAAGAAGAAAAACCGCCGCGTGATGCGGTTCCATCGGGAGGCGCTCGATCGCGGCGAACTCGATCTCAAGAAAGTCGTCGGCGGACTGCTGGTGCAGACGCCGGATCTGGCGATCGAGGATCCGCGCGCGGCGAAGGTGGTCACCAAACGCGCCCCGAGCGAAGCCGAATTGCGCGCGCTCGCCTTCGGGATCCGGGTCTGCAAGCACGTCAAATCCAACGCGATCGCCTTCGTCGCCGAGGATCGCACGCTGGCGGTCGGCGGCGGCGCCACCTCGCGGATCGATCCGGTATACGCGGCGCGCGAAAAAGCCGCGCGTCTGGGCGTATCGCTCAAGGGCTCCGTGCTCGTGTCCGAGGCGCTGTTTCCGTTTCCCGACGGCCCCACGCTCGCCGCCGAGGCCGGCGCGACCGCGATCGCGCAGCCGGGCGGCGCGGTGCGCGACGCCGAAGTGATCGCGGCGGCCGACCAGTTCGGCCTCGCGATGGTCTTCACGGGCGTCCGTCATTTCCGCCATTGAGCGCGCCCGTCCGGCGAATCGGATACAATTACCTCCGATGAAGGTTCTGGTGGTCGGCAACGGCGGCCGCGAGCACGCGCTGTGCTGGCGGCTCAACCAAAGCCCGTCGGTATGGGGGCTTTTCTGCACCGGCGGCAATCCGGGAATCAACCAGATCGCGCGGCCCGTGCCGATCGCGCCCGACGATATCGCCGGCCTCGTCAGTTTCGCCGCCGCGGAGCGAATCGATCTGACCGTGGTTGGTCCCGAAGGCCCGCTCGCGCACGGTATCGCCGACGAATTTTCCCGCGCCGGCTTGAAGATTTTCGGCCCGACCCGCGCCGCCGCCCAGCTCGAAGCGAGCAAGGCCTTCGCCAAGGCCGTGATGCGCGAGGCGGGCGTGCCGACGGCGGACTTCGTCGCTTTCACCGACGCCGACGCCGCCCGCCGTCACGTCCGGACGCTTGGCCGGCCCTGCGTGGTCAAGGCCGACGGGCTCGCTCTCGGCAAAGGGGTCGCGGTATGCGACGGGCCGGAGGAGGCGATCGCCGCGATCGACGCTGCGATGGTCGATCGGCGTTTCGGCGCGGCCGGCGCGTCGGTGATTATCGAGGAGCGGCTCGCCGGCGAGGAGCTGTCGTTCTTCGCGCTGTGCGACGGCGCCGACGCGGTCGCGCTCGGCTTCGCCCAGGACCATAAGGCCGTATTCGACGGCGATCGCGGTCCGAACACCGGCGGGATGGGGGCCTATTCGCCCGTGCCGCGCTACGGCGACGCCTTCGCCGCGCGCGTGATGGACGAAGTCGTGCGGCCGACGCTCGGCGCGATGGCCGCGCGCGGAACTCCGTTTCGCGGCGTGATGTTCGCCGGCCTGATGGTCGCGGGCGATCGGATCAACGTGCTCGAATACAACGTGCGCTTCGGCGATCCCGAATGCGAGGCGCTGATGATGCGCTTCGAGAGCGATCTCGCCGAAACGCTGCTGGCGATCGCGGAGGGCAGGGCGCGCGATGCCGCGATTCGGCTCTCGCCGCGCGCCGCGGTGACGGTCGTGCTGGCCTCGGGCGGCTATCCTGGCGACTATCGCAAGGGCGTCCCGATCGGCGGTCTCGAGCGGCTTGAAGGGGCCGAGCCGTCACCGGCGAAAGTGCGCTGGGCGATGGACAAAATCCGGATCAAAGCGTTCCACGCCGCAACCGCGATGCGGGCGGCGACGCTGGTGACCGACGGCGGCCGGGTGCTCGCGGTCACCGCGATGGCGGACGGCCTCGAACGCGCGATCGCCGCCGCGTACGAAGCCGCCGACCTGATCCATTTCGACGGGATGCATTGCCGGCGCGATATCGGACGGCGCGCGCTCGCGGGCGCGCAATGAGATTCGCGGAGGAAAATCCCCCGGCTTCGCCTTCGGCCGAAGCGCTCGCGGAGGCGGTCGCCGCGCTGCGCGCCGGCGCGGTCGTGGTCTGTCCGACCGAGACGTTCTATGCGCTCGCGGTCGATTCGCGTTCTCCGGCGGCGATCGAGAAAATCTTCGCGCTCAAGGGGCGCGACGCCGCCAAGACGATCGCGCTGATCGCGGCCGACGCGGCGATGGCGTTTGCGCTCGCGAAGGAAGTTCCCGCAATCGCCCGCCGCCTTGCGGATAAATTCTGGCCGGGGCCGCTTACGCTGGTGATTCCGGCGCGCGCCGAACTCCCCGCCGCGTTGATCGGTCCGGACGGCGGCGTCGGCGTCCGCGTCTCGCCGCATCCGATCGCCCGCGCGCTGTCGGATGCGCTCGGCGCGCCGATTACCGCGTCCAGCGCCAATCTGTCCGGTGCGCCGCCGGCCGACACGCTCGCGCCGGTCCGGGTCGCGTTCGGCGAAAAAGTTAAAGTGATGCTTGACGGCGGAAAGTTGCCCGGCGGCGCGCCCAGCACGCTCGTGGCCTGCCGCCGCGACGGTTACGAAATCCTCCGCGGCGGCGCGATTGCGTCCGAGGCGATCGCCGCCGCGCTCGCGAATAAAGTTTAAGCGATGGTTGAAGATTTTCCCCGTATCGCGCCGTTTCCGGCGCTGACTTTCGATTGCGCCCGCGCCGGCCGGCTCGAGACGTTGATCGCGCCGCCCTACGACCTGATCGATCGCGCGCGTCAGGACGCGCTCTACGCGCGCAATCCGTACAATGTCGTGCGCCTCGAACTGAATCGGGATGCCGATCCCTACGCGGCCGCGGCGGCGACGCTCGCGGATTGGCGCGCCGGCGGAATTCTATGCCCGATTCCGCGTCCTGCGATTTTCCACTACGAGCAGAGCTTCGCGCTCGACGGCCGACGCTACACGCGCACTGGACTGATCGTGCGAATCCGGCTCGACGAATTCAGCGGCGGTCTGGTCCTGCCGCACGAACGCACCTTTCCGAAAGCGAAGGAAGACCGGCTGCGCCTGCTCGCGGCGACGCGCGCGAACCTGAGTCCGATCTTCGGCCTCTATCCGGCCGGCCACGCGGAGCTGGAGCGTCTGCTGGCGGAAACCGCGCGGCGCGAACCGACGGTCGCCGCGAGTGACGACCTCGGCGTGCGCAACGAAATCCGCATCATCGACGATCCCGACGAGATCGCGACGGCGCAACGCGCGCTGGCGAGTTCGCGCATCCTGATCGCCGACGGGCATCATCGTT
>JAJXYM010000224.1 GCA_021780585.1 Deltaproteobacteria bacterium | reverse complement strand
GAATAATCTGTTCGCGAAGAACAAGGAGATGCGGCTGGAGGGCGAGGACACCCGCGAAGGGCTGATCGGGATCGTCAGCGTCAAGATTCCCGAGCCGCAATTCGAGGGGCAGACGAAGACCAAGCTCGGCAATTCGGAAGTCGAGGGCGTGGTCGCGGCGCTGGTCAACGAGAAGCTCGGCGAATTTTTCGAAAAGAATCCCGCCGTGGCCAAGCGGATCGTCAGCCGCGCGGTCGAGGCCGCCACCGCGCGTGAGGCCGCGCGCAAGGCCAAGGAGCTGGTGCGGCGCAAGGGCGCGCTCGATTCGGGTTCGCTGCCGGGCAAGCTGGCCGATTGTCAGGAGCGCGATCCGGCGCGCAGCGAGCTGTTCCTGGTCGAGGGGCAATCGGCGGGCGGCACCGCCAAGGAGGGGCGCGATCGCAAAATTCAGGCGATCCTGCCGCTGCGCGGCAAGATCCTGAACGTCGAACGGGCGCGGATCGACAAGATGCTCTCGTCGGCGGAATTGCGCACGCTGATCACGGCGCTCGGGATGGGCGTGGGCGACGAAAAAGACCTCGCGCGCCTGCGTTACCATAAGATTGTGATCATGACGGACGCCGACGTCGACGGCTCGCATATCCGCACGCTGCTGTTGACCTTCTTTTTCCGTCAGTTCCTCGAGATTATTGAAAATGGCTATCTCTACGTCGCGCAGCCGCCGTTGTTCCGCGCCAAGAAAGGCAAGAGCGAACGCTATCTGAAGGACGAGGCGGCGCTCGAGGACTATCTGACCGATCTCGGGGTTGAGGCGGTCACGCTGGAAACGGGCGCCGGCAAGGAGGCGCGCGAATACAAGGGCGCCGCGCTCAAGACGCTGGTGCGCAAGGCGCTCCATCATGATCGCATGTTCGAGGCGCTGGAGCGGCGCTCTAAGGAGCGGGCGGTGATTGCGGCGCTGGCGCGGCTGGCCGCCGATCGGACGGTGACGGACGCGAGCTTCGAAGCGGAAGAGGCGGCGCGCGCGATGGCCGAGGCGATTCGCCGGGCGCATGGCGGCGCCAACCTCGTGGCGAAGGTCGAGCCGGACGGCGAGGCGCGCTGGCGCGTCGCCTTCACGCATAGCAACAACGGCCGCACGCCGCCGACGGTGATCGATCTGGCGACCTTCCATAGCGGCGAGTTGCGCGAAATCCGCCGGCTCGCGGCCGATCTCGACGCGGTGAAACGGCCGTTCACGCTGATCGCGGGCGACGAACGGCGCACGATCGAAACGCTCAAGGACGCCGCCGACGCGGTGCTCGCGGCCGGACAGAAGGGCGTCGAGATTTCACGTTACAAGGGTCTGGGCGAGATGAACGCGGAACAGCTCTGGGAGACCACGATGGACCCGGAGCGGCGCACGATGCTCAAGGTGCGGATTTCGTCGATGGAAGAGGCGGAGGAGGTGTTCGCCCGGCTGATGGGCGATCAGGTCGAGCCGCGCCGCCAGTTTATCGAGGAAAACGCGCTCAACGTGCGTAACCTCGATATCTGAGCGGATTGTGAAGCGATTGGCGTAGCGCGGAGATTTCCCGCCCGATGGAAAACGACGACGAAGCGGTCCGGCTCTTATTCCCTCTCCTTGTCCAAGGAGAGGGTCAGGGAGAGGTGGTTCCCTGATGCGCGGGACGCGCCAGGTCCCGATTGCTTTTGTCCGCGCTCGCGTCTTGCGAAGCAATCAGACGGATGCCGAACGGAAGCTATGGAGACATCTGCGCGCGCCGGCTCGCGGGGCTCAGGTTTCGGCGGCAGTTTCCGATCGGGTCGTTTATTGTGGACTTTTGTTGTCGGGAGCGCGGTCTGATTGTCGAACTCGACGGCGGCCATCATGGAGAGCCGCAGGTCGACGCGCTTGACCGGCGCCGAACAGCGGAATTGGAGACGTGCGGTTATCGCGTAATCAGATTCTGGAACGGCGAGGTGTTGACCAATATCGAGGGCGTGTTGGAGGCGATCGTTGAGGCGGTCGGGCGCGCGGCGCGGGATGACAGGACCTCTCCCTAACCCTCTCCTTGGACAAGGAGAGGGAACCGGAGGCGCAAGGAATCGGGTCGGCGCGCAACTATCGGGGCGGTTCCGTTGTCGATGAGCGAACGTGAAGATATTCCGATGCCGCGGACGGCGGCCGGAAATTTTGCAGGCGACGCCGAGGGCGATGTCGATCGGCAAGCCGGCGCGTCGCGGATGAGCCGCCCGATGGAAAACGACGACGAAGCGGTCCGGCTGCTGCGCGAGATCCGGCGGGATCTCGCCAAACTGACGAAAATTTCCGAGAAGGCCGCGCGCCGCGCCCGCGACTTCAATCTTCAGATCGAGCGCGGCAAGATCGCGCGGCGCGCCGTAATCGGATTGCTGATCGCGATCGTGATTCTGTTGCTGATTCAGATTCTGCAGATGATGGGTTACGGTCCGGGCGGCGACAGCGGCAGTTCGCAGACCCTGCAAAAAGTGCATCAGCGGTCGGACGACGGGCCGTCTCCGACGCTATGGGAATGAATACCGATTGGTCCAAACGGGAAGCTTCGTGACGGAGAACGGGCGGCGGTGAGGGCGGCGATTGTGGGCGCCGTCGCCAACGTTACGAATGAAGCGTCGGGCTTGCGCAAAGGTCCTCTCGTTATCCGACCGGCGCGGCCGCCTGATCGAGGTCGGGCGGCGCAATGCCAACTTGGGCCGGACCAATCCAATGCGTAAAATTTTGAATTCCAACTGTTAGTTAGTAGCGAGCATTAGATCAGTGGCTGAAACCAACGGAAACGAACCGATTCGCAACGAACCGACGCTGCTGAATATCGAAGACGACATGCGCCAGTCCTATCTGGACTACGCGATGTCGGTGAATATCGGCCGCGCGCTGCCCGATATTCGCGACGGCCTCAAGCCGGTCCATCGGCGGATTCTTTACGCGATGTTCAGCGCGGGGCTGCTGGCGAACCGGCGCTACGCCAAGTCGGCCCGCGTCGTCGGCGAAGTGCTCGGCAAGTTCCATCCGCACGGCGACACCGCGGTCTACGACGCGCTGGCGCGGATGGCGCAGACCTTCAGCATGCGCTACCCGCTAATCGACGGGCAGGGGAATTTCGGCTCGGTCGACGGCGATCCGCCGGCCGCGATGCGTTACACGGAGTGCCGGCTGACGCGGCTGGCGGAACGGCTGCTGGCGGATATCGACAGCGAGACGGTGGATTTCGTCGACAACTTCGACGGCTCGCAGCAGGAGCCCGAGGTGTTGCCGGCGCAGATTCCGAATCTGCTGATGAACGGCTCGGACGGAATCGCGGTCGGGATGGCGACGAATATGCCGCCGCATAATCTGGGCGAGGTCTGCGACGCGCTGCTGGCGCTGGTCGAAAATCCCGATCTGCCGCTCGAAAAAATCCTCGACATTATCCCGGGGCCGGATTTTCCGACCGGCGGACAGATTCTGGGGCGCCAGGCGATCCGGCAGGCCTATCTGAGCGGGCGCGGGACGATCGTGATGCGGGCGCTGGCCGCCGTCGAGACCGACAAGCGCACCTCGAAATCGTCGATTATCGTGCGCGCGATTCCCTACCAGGTGAACAAGGCGCGGCTGATCGAGCGGATCGCCGAGCTGGTGAACGACAAGCGGATCGAGGGCATCACCGATATCCGCGACGAATCGAGCCGCGACGGGATGCGCGTGGTGATCGAGCTCAGGCGCGACGCCGAGCCCAAGGTCGTGCTCAACCAGCTCTACAAGCTCAGCCAGATGCAGGTGGGCTTCGGGATGATCATGCTGGCGATTCATGAGGGGCGGCCGCGCGAGATGAGTCTGCGCGATCTGCTGCTCGAATTCCTGCATCATCGCCAGCGCGTGATCGTGCGCCGATCGCAATACGAGCTGAAGCAGGCCGAGGCGCGGCTGCATGTGCTCGAGGGGCTGCTGATCGCGCTCAATAATCTTGACGCGGTGATCAAGCTGATTCGCGCGTCGGCCGACGCCGAGGCGGCGCGGTCGGGCCTGATGAGCCAGTTCGGACTGACGCAGATCCAGGCGCAGGCGATTCTCGATCTGACGCTGCGGCGGCTGACCTCGCTGGAGCGCGGCAAAATCGAGGCGGAGCACAAGGAGACGTTGGCGACGATCGCGCGGCTCAGGCGGATTCTGGGCGACGAGCGCGAGCAGCTCGCGCTGATCGCGGCGGACCTGCGCGACATCCGTAAGGAGTTCGCCGACGAGCGGCGCACCGAAATTATCGAGGCCGAAGGCGACTTCTCGATCGAGGATCTGATCGTCGAGGAGGACGTCCTGGTGACGGTGACGCACGGCGGCTTTATCAAGCGCACGCCGCTGTCACTCTACCGGATGCAGAAGCGGGGCGGCGGCGGGAAGCGCGGGACGAGCACGACGGAGGACGACTTCGTCGAGCATCTGGTGCCGGTCGGCACGCATGACCGGCTGCTGTTTTTCACCAACGCGGGCAAGGTCTACGAGAAGAAGGCGTACGAACTGCCGGAGGGCGGACGGGGCGCGCGCGGCCGCTCGATCGCGAACCTGCTGAGCCTCGCGAACGACGAGAAGCTCTCGGCGTTCCTGCCGCTGCCCAAGGAGATCAAGGGCAAGTACCTTTTTTTCGCCACGCGCCGCGGACTGGTCAAGAAGACCGAACTCGAGCAGTACGACAATATCCGCTCGAGCGGCATTATCGCGATCAATCTGGAGGACGGCGACGAGTTGATCGGCGTGCGCCTGACCGACGGCGGTCAGCAAATCGTGCTGTCGACGCGCGAAGGCCAGGCGATCCGCTTCAAGGAGGAGGAGGCGCGTCCGATGGGGCGCGGCACCTACGGCGTGGTCGGGATGGAGCTGGAGGAGCGCGCGGTCAAGGAGGGCAAGACGGTCACGCTGGTCAAGGACGAAGTGGTTTCGATCGCGGTGGTGCGCGAGGGCGAGACGCTGCTCACGGTTTCGGAGCGCGGCTACGGCAAGCGCACGGAGGCGTCGGAGTATCGCCTGACGCATCGCGGCGGCAAGGGCGTGATCACGATGAACGTGACGGACAAGACCGGCAAGGTGGTCGGCGTGCGGCAGGTCGACGCGGACGATCAACTGGTGCTGGTGACCGATCGCGGCAAGGTAATCCGGCTGGCGGTGAAGCAGGTGCGGATCACAGGGCGCAACGCGCAGGGCGTGCGGCTGGTGAAACTGGAAGAGGGTAATTTCGTGCGGGCGGTGGCGCCGCTGGCGGAGAAGGACGAAGAGGCGGACGCCAACGGCGTGACGAACGGCGAGGAGTAACGGCGGAAATCGCAGTTTGACGCATATCAAAAATCTAATTAGTCATTGACCGTAGGAGGCAATTCGCTGTGAAACTCGAGAAGACGC
>JAJXYM010000388.1 GCA_021780585.1 Deltaproteobacteria bacterium | reverse complement strand
CCGGGCTATGACTATGCCGCCGGATGGGCGCGCACGGGCCTGATGGCGACCGCGGCCGAACCAGGCGAACCGCCGCCCGCTCAGCGCCCCGCGATGATCGATCAGCCGTCGGGACTCGCACTTGCCGGCGCCATCTCGGCCGCGCTGCTGGGACGCGCGCGTACCGGCCGGGGCTGTGAAGTTCAAATGTCGTTGTTCGCGATGGGTCTTTGGATGAACTCGCTCGACCTGACGATCGCGATGATGGGGGGCGGGCCCGCCGAACCGCAGAGCCGCGCCGACCGGCCTAATCCGTTGTGGAACGCCTACCGCTGTAAGGACGGTCAGTGGCTTTACTTCGTGCTGATTCAGCCGGATCGCCATTGGGAGCCGTTTTGTGCGGCGCTGGAGCGACGCGAATGGATCGACGACGAGCGTTTCCGGACGTCACAATTGCGCACCCGCAATAATCGCGATCTGATTCGGCTGATCGAGGAAACTCTGAACGTCCGCACACTCGCCGAATGGGCGCCGCGCCTGGACGAATACGACCTGGTGTGGGCGCCAGTGCAGAGCAACGCCGACGTGCTCAGCGATCCGCAGGCGCATGCGCTCGGCATCTTCCACGCGGTCGATCATCCGCGGATCAAGGACTGCCGCGTAGTGCGCGGACCGGTGGAATTCGGCGGTTTTGAGGACCAGCCCTTCGCCCCGGCGCCGCGGCTCGGACAGCATACCGAGTCGGTCGCTTTGGAGGCCGGACTGTCGCGGGAGGAGATCGCGCGACTGAGGGAGGCGAAGGCGATCGGCTGACGAGGCCGATTGACTAATTCGGCGGCGTGCGGCCCTTCGGACCGGCGATTCGGATCGAACCAGCCGAGTCACTATTGTTCAGCGCGCATCCTCGGCGCCAGCGCCAAGGGCCTCCGGATATTTCGGCAAGCTTGACGCCAGGCGATCCAGGTGACAGGGATAGCTGCGCTGGAGGCGAAACTCGGAAGCCAGCTAATGTTGCGGCGATCGATTCGGCGCCGGAACAGGCTTTTGCGGAGGCGTGGAGATCATGGCGACACTACGGGGCGAAGAAATCATTGCGCACTGCCTGAAGCGTGAAGGCGTCGATACGTTTTTCTTCATGATGGGCGGTCCCACCGGCGGCGCCGCGGGCGCGTGCCTCAACCTGGGCATGAAAGGTATCTACGTTCGTCACGAGCAGGCCGCGGCCATGATGGCGCACGCCTACGCTCGCATCACGGGCAAGCCCGGTATCTGCATCGCTCCGATGGGTCCGGGGGTTGCAAACCTGGTGACCGGTCTCGCCAACGCGTGGGCTGACGCCACGCCGATAATCGCCATTGGCGGGGCGTCGCCGATGCGTGGGACGACGCTGGACACCTTCCAGGAAATGGACCAATTGCCGATGATGAAGCCGATCGTGAAGGCGGCGTATCGAATCGATCTCGGCTACCGGATCCCGGAATACTTCAGCGTGGCTTTTCGCGAAGCGTTGGATGGCAAACGCGGTCCGGTTTATCTCGACCTGCCCGGCGATATTTTGTCCGGCAAGGTCGAAGCGGAAAAGATTCACTGGGTGGAAAACTATCGGACGGAGGCGCGACCGGCGGGCGATCCCGCGATGGTGCGCAAGGCCGTCGATTTGCTGGCGCAGGCGCGCAAACCATTAGTTATCACGGGCAGCGGCATAATCTGGTCGCGCGCGGAACGCGCATTAAGGAATTTCGTCGACGAAACGGGAATACCATTCTTCACGACGCCACAAGGCCGCGGCGTGATTCCCGAGGATCACGCGCGCTCGTTTACAGCCGCGCGTTCGATGGCGTTCAGGGAGGCGGACGTCATCATCGTGATCGGGGCGCGAGCCAATTCGATGCTTTCGTTTCTGCGCGCGCCGCGCTTTTCGCCTGACGCGAAATTCATCAACGTCAATCTCGACGGCAGGGAGATCGGGCACAATCGAGGAATCGCCGTGGGCATTATCGGCGACGCTCGCCTGGTGCTGGAGCAAATGACGGCCGAGGCCAAGGGGCGCTTCAATCCATCGGAGGAAACGGCTTGGGTCGCGCAGCTCGCCGCCAAGCACCGATCAAACCTTGAACGCAACGCGCCGCTGATGCACTCGAACAAGACGCCGATACACCCGCTGCGGCTCTGCAACGAAGTCAAGGATGTTATTTCGCGCGACACCATTTTGGTCGTCGATGGGCATGAAATTCTCAATTTCGCGCGGCAATCAATTCCGATCTACGAATCCGGAAGCAGTCTCAACGCGGGACCGCATGGATGCATGGGAGTGGGCATTCCGTTCGGCATCGGCGCGAAAGTCGCCGCCCCTGACAAGCCGGTCGTGGTGCTGAGCGGGGACGGCGCATTCGGATGGAACGGGATGGAGATGGATACGGCGATTCGTCACAAGCTGCCGATCGTCGTCGTGGTCTCGAACAACGGCGGCTTCACGTCGCGCCAAACTGGCGGAACCGTCGGCCGCGACCTCGGATATCAGCGCTACGACAGGCTCGTCGAGGCGTTGGGCGGGTACGGCGAATACGTCGAGGATCCCAAGGATATCAAGCCGGCGATTGAGCGGGCGATCGCAAGCGGCAAACCGGCGCTGGTCAATGTATGTACCGACCCTGAGGCGCAGGCCACTACCGATATGGGATTTGCGGGATACTGATGGGGCGTTAAGCGACGCCTGAATTCTATCGGACCACCTTCGCCGGTTCTAAAACGAAATTGAACGCAACCCGGCCCATGCGGCGATCGCCGCATGGGCCATGGCGGCTCGCAAGGAACTATGAACCAAAAGCGCGGCCGATACTAAGTTACGAATGGGATATCGAAAGGGGCAAGGCCAATTGGTGCCAAGAACAGCCAACTTTCAGCTAAAGTCGCGCCTTATTTCAACGCACGTTGCTGCTTGACATCGTGAAGGTCGAGAGCTCAAAGGCCAATAATAAGGTGTGGTATTGGATGCCGGGGGCGGGACTCGAACCCGCACGGAGGTTTCCCTCCAGAGGATTTTAAGTCCTCTGTGTCTGCCATTTCACCACCCCGGCCTCTCTGATCCCGCCCGCAGAATACCGCAGCGCCGCTCGCGGCGCATCCGCGACGATCCGCTGGCCGAACGATCCGCAAACGGCGCGATGGCGGAATGACCTCCGCCGGTAAGTCTCGTCGCGCGAAACCATCGACGATTGGCTCCCGCGTGATTTCACGCCGCGCCGGACAGGCGGCGCGCATGTGAACGCCCGGGGCGGGGTTGCCTCGGCTGGCGCATCGGTCATCATGGATGGAGATGTTCCGGCTTCGACTTCGGGCCGCCGTGGCCGCGCTTGCCGCCCTCGTTCTCGGCGGATGCGCCTTCGGTTCGGCGCCTCTCAGGGATACTCCCCGAGTCGCGGCGACGCCTGAGACGGGCCAGATCAGCGTCAGCACGGTCCCGGGGAAAACGGTCGGCGATATTTTGCCGGTCTACGTTTCAATCGCGAACGGCTCCGATACGCCGCGCACCGTCGTACCGAATCAGATTTTCGCGCTCAACGACGCTGGCGACCGGATCGCGCCGATCCCTCCGGCCGAGGCCGCGCGTCAGGCCGGCGGCGCCGGTGAATTGCGCGCCGCGCTCGAAAGCGCCGGCGCCAGCGGCGTGCTCGGCGGCGCCGTGGGCGCGGGAATCGGCGCGCTGGCGGGCGCGGTCGTCAACAGCGCCGCGACCGGGGCCATGATCGGCGGCGCGTTCGGAGCAGGCGAGGGCGTCTTGCAGGGCGCTCCGGCCGGACAGGCGCGCGCCGATCAACAGGCCGCCACGCAGATGTCCGCGCTGGCGCTGCCCGCCCAGGACGTGCGGCGCAATTTCACCGTCAGCGGCTACGTCTTTTTTCCCAAGGGCGATTATAGCCAGATCCAACTGCTCATGGTTGACGACGAGACCGGCGACACCGAGGTGATCAACCGTCCGCTGCGCTAGCCCCGGAGCATCCGGACTATTTGCGGCCGGAACCGCGGGCGAGCAGCTCGTCCAGCGCCTCGTTGACGAAGTAGCGCCGCGTGGGATCGCGATCGTCCAGATCGGACTTGCGCCGCGCGACCCAGTCCGCCAGTCCGACCATCGCGGCCTCGGCCGTACTGGCGAACTCCAGCGCGTCGGCCACCCGCGTCAGGTCGGCCCACAGCTCGTCGGGCAATTCCAGAATCAACCGTCTTTCCGTCGTCGCCATTCTTCCATATAGTCTTGCGCTTCCGCGCCGGTCAAAATGAAAGCTGCCGTGATCGCCCATCTGAAACTATCCGGTCTCCTGATCGAGTTCCTCGACGACGGGCGGATGCGGCCCGCGCTGGCCATGCGCGAAACCGATCGGCAGGTCGCCGTGGTCGAGGCTGGGGGGCGCGAGCGTACGCTGTCGCGCGCCCTGGTGCTCAACGCCTATCCCGATCGTGTCGTGAACCGTTCGAATCTGGCCGCCGCGGTCGCCGCGCTGGAACGGGAACGCGTCGCGCTGGCGGCTGAAATAGACCTCGGGCTGCTCTGGGAAATCGTTCAGGAGCAGGGTCGCAGCTTCGTCGCCGAGGAGCTGGCGGAGCTGTTCTTCGGGCGGCGCGCCGCGCCCGTCGACGTCTCCGTGATGCTCGAGGCGCTGTTCAATGACCGGCTCTATTTTGTCCGCCGCCATATGGAATTTCTGGCCCGGCCGCGCGAACAGGTCGAGCGCTTGCGCACGCAGCATGACAAGGTGCGTCTGCGCAGCGAGGCGAACCGCCGGATGCGCAGTCTGCTCGAAGGACTGCTCGGCGGCGGCGCGGTGCCGTCGGCGGAGGAGGCCGCCACGCTGACCGCGGAGCTGGGCGCGTTTCTGGAAAATCCGTTTACGCGCAATCGCGACCTCGAGGCGATGCTGGCGGCGGCCGCGCCCGATCTGATTCCGGCCGAGTCGGCGTTCGAAATTCTGGCACGGCTGGGCGCGGCGCCGGCCGGTCCCCGCTACGTGATTATCGGCGGTATCCGCACGAAATTTTCCGCCGCCGCGTTGGCTGACGCGGCCGCCGCCACGCCGCCGCCGCGTCCGCCCGGCGATGACTCCTGCGCGGTGACGATCGACGACGACGACACGCTCGAAATCGACGACGCCCTGTCCTGCGAAGCGCTCGCCGACGGCGGTTTGCGGGTGCGCGTCCATATCGCGCTGGTGGCGGATTTCGTGCCACGCGACAGCGCGCTCGATCGCGAAGCGGCCGCGCGCGCCACAACCGTCTATCTGCCCGAGGCGACGGTCCGGATGCTGCCGGACACGATCGCCTGCGACGCCGCCAGTCTGGTCGCGGGCGTCGAACGTCACGTCCTGACGACCGAGCTGCGGCTGTCGGCGGCCGGC